>CADAPR010000008.1:0-448 GCA_902789785.1 uncultured Lachnospiraceae bacterium | reverse complement strand
TTGAACTTACAGATGAATTAAAGACAAACAGAGATGCATTCAAGAAATATGCAGATCATGTTTTAAAGATGATGTACAACAGCAAATAAATATATGCATAAAAAAGGATTGGGTTTCCAATCCTTTTTAATTATCTCAATCTGCTGGTTTTTCATAAAAGAAATTGCTCTTTCGAACATATCCGATAGTTTTGTAATTCAAGATCTGCTCTGTACTTCCTATAAAAAGAACGCCTCCTTTTGCAAGAGATTCGTAAAACTTCTCAAATGTCTCATCCTTTGCTTCTTCAGTAAAGTAAATCAGGACATTTCTGCATACGATCAGATTGCATTGTTTAATGAACGGATCTTTTAAAAGATTGTGTTTCTTGAATTCAACACATCTCTTGATCTCATCACTTATCTGATAGAAATCACCGTTCTTTTTAAAATATTTCTCCTTGTATTCA
>CADAPR010000007.1 GCA_902789785.1 uncultured Lachnospiraceae bacterium | reverse complement strand
CTCGACTGCATGCCCTTACTGCGAGATTGCATCTGTTTCAGATCCCTCTTTGCTGATAATGGTTATGATCAGTCTGTGCGGAAGACAGACTATCGTTTCTCCTTCATACATTATATTAGCATGATCTACGCATATCTGATCCGGACAGTCAGCCGATTCTACATATACCTCCTTATCAGATACCACCACTATATTTTTCCCTTTATCGGAATCAATGCTTAGAACCGTATCTTTATCAAGGGGAATTGTTGCATATTCAATATTATCAAGTGTTATATACACATAGTTTCCCTCTGTCTTATCTGTCCTGTTTAACATAAGAAACAGGATCGCGGCGATAAGAATGAATACTGCAAGCAGTATAAGATCATGCTTTATTGTATTGTTCCCATCACTTGTCTTCACTTATCAATCCCACCAGTAGCTGCCCAAGAATCTGTCGATATGACCGTCTGTGACGCTGACTTCAAATATTCCTATCAGAGCGGGACCGCTCTCCATGTACTTGTCAGGATCGTTTACTGAATAGTCGTAGTTTCTCTTATACCACTCAAGCGGTGTATCATTCTCTTCATAGTTTGCAAAAAACTCAGTTTCGCAGCTTTTATCAAACTCAGTCTTATCATCAATGACAAGTGTCATGGTATAGTCTATTCCAAGCGACGGATCGCTTATTTCAAGATCATTAAGTACGACCTTGGAATCGCTTACAGTTACATCATCAAGACTGCTGCATGTATAATATACTCTGTTATTTAGTCTGTTTCCGGTATATTTGACATATGCATCCTTATAGCCTTCACTCTTTACATTTGCAAGCAGACCTTCTGCTTCAGACTCATCTAAACATCTTCCCGCAGACACGCAGTAGAACGGTTTTGAGTTCATTTCACTCCACTCGCTTGAAAGCAGGACTATGGCATCAAATCCCTTATCATCCAGTTCGCTTTTAAGCTTATCTGCATCCTCCTCATCAGTAAATGCAGATATCCATACTCCGTAAAATCCCTCATTCACATCGGGCATGTCATAATCGACCTCAGAAGTAAAATTCTCATCTATTCCGGCTTTTACGATATCATCGTTTGTTATCGTATCAACCTTGCTTATTGACGATCCCCTGTAGCTTGGTCTGTACGCATAAAACATGACAGACTTTTCCGAGTCAAAGATATCAATGCCGCATTCATTATCGGGATCGGGTTTGATCTCCATCACCTTTCCATTTGATTCTATCGAAAAAGCAAAGCTGTTTGGCATATCTCCGCATCCTAAAACAGAATACGTGCAGACAGCCTCGCCCTTTTCAGTATCTAAAGAAAGTCCTCCGCAGGCAAGAAAGACTTCGCTTGCCGGATCCTTTCTGTAGATACGCATTTGACTAGGTTCCACAAATTCTACGTAATACGGCACTGAAGCACTGTCTATCTGCTTCCATATTCCTCTCATCTCTGAGCTAACAAAAGAAGGAGCTTCTACTTCATAGCTTGTATACGGAAATGTGCTTGCAACTCTTTCATCTCTTATGTAATGAGTGGTCGTTCCATCTTTCGCTATCCAGTCAAGTCCGTCATCAGTGATCTTAAGCTTTACCTTCTGGGGAGCTCCCCAGTATTTTCCCAAATTTGACATAATGGAAAAGCAAAGTATGTTAAAGTCGCATTCATCAGAATCATAGTCTGCAACAGACTCTTTGGAAAACGGTATGAATTCGACTGCCCAGAACGAATATGTGTCAAGTTCATCTGCCATATCATCACTGTATGCCTCTCCGGCATATGCGTAGATATTATCTGCAAAGTTAGTGATCTCCAGGATCTCATATTCGTTCTCGCCCGTTTCATGGCTGTATCTTCCGCAGACCCTCTCAGCAAACGTATATTTCTCTTCCGCCTCAGCAGGTTCTTCCTGTATTTCTTTCACAACCTGTTTTTTTGTCTGCTTTTTAGTCTCTGTTACCGTTTCTTTTTCATCCTGCACTTCTTCGCTTTCCTTTGAACCGCATCCTGAAAATGATAAAAATATCATCATTAGACAAAAAACAATAACCGCTCTAAATCTTGATCTTTTCATAAATACCCTCATATTTTGATCACTGCTTCTTTACCGAATAACCGAATTTTCCAAGCTTCTTTCCAAGTCCGAAGTACTCGCCGTGAGAATAGGCAACAAGCTTTGATGAATTAAGCTCAAACTTGCCGTCATCTCTCATATATTTATCATCGACCATGACTCCGACAACCTCGGCTATGAACATGTCATGGCTTCCAAGCTCCTTTATCTCTTTTACCCTGCATGCAAGAGAGAGCGGACTCTCTCCTATTGCCTTAGCATTAACTCCGTTTATCGCAACAGGTGTCAGATTCATCATTTTAAACTTGTCAACATCCCTTCCTGACTTTACTCCGCAGTAGTCTGTCGCATAAACAAGATCCTGTGTTACAAGATTTATGACAAACTCACCTGTTTCAGCTATGATTCCGTGAGAGTATCTTTCCTTTCTTACCGAGATCGATACCATAACGGGATCCGAACAGATCGTCCCTGCCCATGCAACTGTTATGATATTTGGTCTCTCATCTTTTCTCTGGCAGCTTACCATCACTACAGGCAGCGGATAGAGCATGTTTCCGCTTTTCCAGTTTATCTTAGACATGAAGTTCTCTCCTATAACAAATACTATGTGTCCGTACAAAAATCATTGTACCATATTAGAAGTTTTAGCGTTATAATATTTATATGCGAAAGAGAATCGGTATACTGCTTGCACAACTTGAGGAAAACACTCAGAAGCGTTTTACGGACGCTTTCATAAAGGAAGCATACGCTCATGACTATGACGTATGTGTATTTTCCATGTACCAGAAGTATCAGGAGACCGAGCTTAGGAATATCGGTGACTCCAATATCTTTTCTCTTATCAGGCTTGAATGCTTTGACGGCATCGTAGTGATGTTAGATACTCTTTTAAATCCGGGCCTTGATGCAAAGATCCTTAAAAAGCTCAAGGAAGAGTATAACGGCCCAGTTATAATCGCAGACAGAGAATGCGATATGTTCGATTACGTTCTTATCGATCATTATTCCCCTGTATTTAAACTAGTAAGTCACCTTATAGAGGTTCACGGCTTTACCGATATAGCATTCCTTGGCGGTAAAAAAGGTCATCCTCATTCGATCCAGCGTCTTAACGGATACCTTGATGCAATGAAGATCCACGGACTTAAGATAAGGGAAGACCGTATCCGTCACGGCAACTACTGGTATGATTCAGGTCACGCCTTTGTCGATGATCTTGTTAAGAATAAAGATGACATGCCTCAGGCGATCGCATGCGCAAACGACCCCATGGCCATAGGCGTTGCTGCAAGACTCTCAAGCTACGGCTACAAGATACCCGACGATATCGCTGTCATAGGATATGATTCAACCATAGAGGGAAGAACATCTCCGGTTCCTCTAACCTCTGCGGACATTCCCGCAGCTTCTTGCGGAAGGCAGTGCTTTAATTATATACACAGCAAGATAACGGGCAGATCGGATGATCATGTTGCGCTTGATGCAAAGATCCTTATCGGCGGCAGCTGCGGCTGCAAGGATTTTACTCCCGTTTTCAAGAACATGAACAGAGAGGAATGGAAGACAGACCGCTCTGAAGTAAGCTATTACTCTGATTTCAATCACATAACAGAGGATATGCTCTGTCAGACCAACTTCAAGAAGTTCTTCAATCTGCTCACTACCTACTCTTATCAGATAAGACCTTTTGAAAACTTCTATATGTGTCTTAACAATGACTTTTTGAACGCTTCAAGCTTTATCGGTGAAAATGCGCTCAGATACGGATATACCGATACCATGAACATGGTAATATCATGCGGTCCTACCATAGAGAGCAATCCCGAAGCGGTAAATCTGAACAAGAGCTTTGAAACAAAACAGATGATACCCGCTCTGTTTGAAGAAAGAAACCACCCTGCCGTATTCATATTTGCACCTATGTTCTTTGAAGACAGGTGCTTTGGTTATGTTGTGCTAAATCCCGGAAAGGATCTAAGCTCATATACAAAAACCTTCCGCGCCTGGATGCGAAGCGTAAATCTAGGACTGGAAGCCTTCTACAGACAGAAAGCTCTCACCGGATTTATCGACAGGATAAAGTCTGATCAGGTCCGTGACGTAAAGACCGGTCTTTATAACTATCAGGGCTTTTTGGAAAAGCTCACTTTAATGACAAACATGAACAAAGACCTTAGCCGTTCTGTCGGTGTCATGGCTCTTGATTTTGAAGACCTTAAGCACATAAATGAAAAATACACCATCTCTGTCGGTGATTCTGCAATAAATGCACTTTCCATGATCGTTGCCAACAGCACGATGGATGATGAAGTATGCGGTCACTTAGGCGCCGACGAATTTCTGATAGGTATCGTATCCGATGACTGTAAAGCCCGCTTCGATGAGATAATAGCAAGTCTTCCAAAGCAGGGTGTAGCCTATACGGATAATGACAAGATCACTCATTATACATCTATCTTCCACAGCGAGCTTCAAAACGCTATCAAGGATCTTCAGGGTCTTGATTTCCTTATAAATCAGACCGTGAATGCAAAGAATCACAAAAAGAAGATGGACAGGATGTCGCGCCTTGCGATAAAGGATATGTCCGCAGAAGACCAGAGCAGATGCAATGATGTTGACCGGCTCTTAAATGAAAGCCTCATCACATATCATTTCCAGCCGATAGTGCGTGCCGATGACGGCGAGATATTCGGATATGAGGCTCTCATGCGCCCGACAGACGGTATAAATCTCTCTCCTCTTGAGATCATAAGCTGCGCATCAAAGCTAAACCGTCTCTATGACGTGGAAAAAGCAACATTTGACAGAGTTCTTACTCACATAAGTGAAAACTCTGCTTTATTTGAGGACAAAAAGGTATTCATCAACAGTCTGCCGGCCTACCAGCTTGAGGGCAGTGACGAAGCCATTCTTTATAAGCGCCTTAATGATCACAGCGGCCAGATCGTTGTTGAATATACTGAAGCCAGCGAGTTTGCTGAAGAAAAACTAGAAAAAAGAAAATCAGATTATGACAAGCTGAAAGTTGAGATCGCGCTCGATGATTACGGCAGCGGCTACTCAAATGTCAATAATCTGATCAGATATACACCTAAATATGTCAAGATCGATCGTATGCTCGTCTCAGGCATAAATGCAAGCGAGCAGAAAAAGCATTTTGTAAAGAGCATAGTCGATTACGCTTCGAAGAACAATATAACCGTTCTTGCCGAAGGCGTTGAAACAAAAGAAGAGATGCGCTGCGTGATAAGCCTTGGAGTTGACCTTATCCAGGGTTACTACACAGGGCGTCCTTGTGCTGAACCTATCTCTGCCATAGATGAAGAAGTCAGATTCCAGATCAGACGCTACAACTATAACAGAGATGATTCATTCATTGAATTTTAGTAACGGTTATTCTTTCTATATCTATGCCTGTCTGGGCAAATGCGATATCGATATAGTTATCTATCGATACAAATACTTCAAATTCCACCTTCTTTTCAATCCATTTGCCGCCTGTTCCCTGAACAGTCAGTGTCCTTATGAGCATGTTGTTTGCAGATAAAGTCATGGAAGTCTGCGACAGTTCGCTCGCATCGGATTTTAAGGTAATGTTTAAACAGTATGTCCCCTTGCCGTTTATCTTTATCGGGAACTGGTTTACGCTGCCCGCGTAAGTATCCATTCCTGTTACATCAAGCTCAAGCTCTCCGCCCTCATAAACCGTTGCAGGCATTATCTTTGGCTCAGGTCTTGAAGACTTTGGTCTGTTAAGCTGCTTAATCTCATCTTCACCGTTTAAGAGTCTGTCGGCTGCAGGAGTCTTTATAAGACTGCTAACTATGTTTTTGGCAACCCTTAAAAGCTCTCCTCTTGTGATATAGCCTTCTGATAGCTTCTGCATCGCATCATCATCGTTTGCATTCGACTCAGAATCGGCAGTTACCTCATACAGATCATTCTGTGATCTGATCATGGCACCTGTTTCCTGAATGGTTCCCGCCTTGCCGTCTTCTCCGCATCTTGCCCACCAGTCTGTCATGACTACGCCGTCAAATTTCCATTCATTTCTAAGTATCGTTGTATTAAGGTCGTAGTTTGATGCGGTATATATTCCGTTTATCTGTCCGTATGTGGACATTATATTGTATGCGCCGGCCTCTTTTACCGCCATCTCAAATGCCTTAAGATATATCTCCCTTAACGCTCTCTGGGAAACTACGGAATTAAGGAAGTTTCTGTTAAACTCTCTGTTGTTTGCGGCATAGTGTTTGATAGTTCCGGTAACACCTTTGCTGTGAAGACCTTTAAGCATTGCAACAGCCATGGCTCCGGTAAGGTAGGGATCCTCGGAAAAATACTCAAAGTTTCTTCCGTTTAAAGGATTTCTGTGTATATTTATACCGGGGCCCAAAAGCGAATCGATCTTGTTAAGCCTTATCTCGCCTGCTGCCTGACAGTACAGTTCCTCCACAAGTTTTGTATTGAATGTGCAGGCAAGAGAAGTACCGTTTGGCATTGCAAACGCTTCAGTTCCGCAGTC
Organism: uncultured Lachnospiraceae bacterium; assembly: GCA_902789785.1. Lineage (GTDB taxonomy): Bacteria > Bacillota > Clostridia > Lachnospirales > Lachnospiraceae > Colinaster. Next base: position 23,119 of record CADAPR010000007.1, on the reverse strand, counting down.
CATTCTTATTCCGCTGGGACCGTCGGCAAGTCCTGCAACAGGCATGCCGAAATGATCGTGAAGCCTTGTCGTGACTCCGCCGTAGCTGCCTGCGATGCCGGGTGTTACCTTGCTTGAGGACATTCCCTCTCCCCTGGTCATCTGTACAAGATCAAGATCGCTCATCTGATCTATGAACTCGTCTATGGTAACCTTATTATTCAAAACATCAATAAACTTGTATCCCTTGTCACCGCTGCAGACTCTTGATTGCGGTCTGTTATCCTTTATCCTTGCAGCAAGATCGACAGTTCTTGTGGGAACGGGCTGTCTTTCTTCCTTAACTTCATCGCCGTTTACTCTTATTATCATCCTGTCAAAAGCCTTAACAGGCGCGAGTGCTTCAGTGAGCTTTTCTGTCACGATCGTATCGGCGATACTCAGTCTTCCGACCTCGCCTGCTTCTCTGACATTTTTTCCGACATAGAAGATATAGTCTCCGGCTTCGAGGATATAGCAGTTTTTATGCAGGCTGTAGCCTCCGTCATCGAAAGATGCCATATCGGCAAGTTTTATTATCCACTCAAGATTCTGGCTCTCGCCGGGCTTAAGAAGGTCTGTCTTGCCAAACGCTGCAAGATTTCTTACAGGCTTGCACAGCTTTCCCTGAGGCGGTTCACAGTATATCTGTACGACTTCCTTGCCGCTTGCATTTCCCGTATTGGTGACTTTTGCGCTTATCCTTACGCAGTCATTTTCGGCAAGAGCAAATGAAGCATCGATATTAAATTCTGTATATGACAGGCCATAGCCGAATGGATACATTACTTTATCCTTGGCCGCTGTCTCAAAGTATCTGTAGCCTACATATATATCTTCTTCATATGTATCTGAATCAACGATCTCAAATATCTCCTGGCGCTTGAACAGCCCCTGAGCTACATCACCGAGCTTTTCCTTGTCCTTGTTGAAATTGGCAGTAGACGGATAGTCTCTGTAGTCATAAGCTATCGTATCAGTCAGTCTTCCGCACGGGTTTACTCTTCCCATGAGTACATCAGCTACGCCGTGACCGCCTTCGATACCTCCCTGCCATGCGTATAATACAGCAGAAGGAGAGAGTTCATCCACCCATTTCATATCTATGATATTTCCGACATTCAATACAACGATCGACTTTTTAAAACTTTCGCTGACCTTCTTTATCATATCTCTTTCAATACCTGTCAGAAGATAGCTTCCTTCCGTTGCAGAATTGTCCTTGTCCTCGCCGGCTGTCCTTCCAATGATGATAACGGCTACATCGCTCTCGCCTGCAGCCTTTTTAACGACCTCATCACTAAGCTCCATCTCAACCTGACACCAGGGATCTGCCGCCCAGCCCTGTCCTCTGTCATAAGGATTATTCACAGACCAATCTTCATAAGTCTTTATAAGATCTTCGTTAAGATCGATATCTTCTTCTCTCAATGCATCAAGAATGGAAACCACATATGGAGCATTCACCATACCGCCCGAACCTGTTCCGCTCTTGTAGTAGTGAAACTGTATGCGTCCGAATACGGCAACCTTTGCCTTTTTGCTGATAGGAAGGGCGCTATCTTCATTCTTTATGAGAACGCAGCCTTCTGCCACAGCCTCTCTGGCTTTCTTTGCATATTCATTCCAGTCTAGTGTATATTTCATATGTTTGCTACCTCCATGATCCCCTTTTATTATGATCAAAAAGAAAATCCCTGTTTGCAGGGAACTTGCACACGTTACCTTCCCGACGGCTCCGCCAGGCACCCTTGCGGCACATAGGAGATTCTTCTTATGGCTGCTGCATTCCTGCCCTGACCAGATTCGTAGATTCCTATTGCGCAAGACCCAAACTTCAACACCGCCAAAGAAGGGCTGCTATGCAAGCTCCCTGTAAACAGGGCTGCCAAAACAGTATAATCTATTTGCACTGATCGTGTCAAATATCCTGTTTCTCCTGCTTGAGTCTGGTCCTCATGCTCCTAAAAAAATCCGAAAGTATGGCGGAACACTCATTCTCTAACATTCCGTAGATCGTATCAACCTGATGATTGAATCTCGGCTCGTGCAGTATATCCATGATCGATCCCGCACATCCTGCCTTTGGATTTTTGCATCCTATCACAACTCTTGGTATGCGTGCCTGAACTATCGCTCCGGAACACATCTGGCACGGCTCTAAAGTTACATACATCGTACAGCCTTCAAGCCTCCAGTCATCAAGTTTCTTTGATGCCTTTCTTATGGCTGTCAGTTCCGCATGCGACAGTGTATTCTTGTCAGTTTTTCTTCTGTTATATCCTCTGCCTATTATCTTTCCGTTATGCTCTATGACGCATCCTATCGGAACCTCTCCAAGCAGAGCGGCTTTTCTTGCCAGTCTGAGTGCCTCACGCATGTATTTTTCCTGCACTGTCTCACCCTTAAAAGCCCTGGCGCTTATATGATTTGCTTTCAATATGCTCTCTCTTTTTTATACTGATTGTGCTATACTCATGATATCCTATTTTACTTTAAAAACAAAGAGAAAATTATGAATATACATGGATTTACAAAAACAACACTGCTTGATTATCCTTCAAAAACCGCAGCCACTATATTTACCGGAAACTGCAACTTAAGATGCCCGTACTGTCACAACCATGAACTGGTACTTACGCCTGAAGTATTTCCCAAGGAAGACGATGACCTTATACTGGCATTCTTAAAAAAGAGATTCGGCATCCTTAAGGGTGTATGCATCACGGGAGGAGAACCGACTCTTCAGCCCGATCTTATGCAGTATATTAAAAAGATAAAGGATATAGGATATCTTGTTAAACTGGATACAAACGGCTTTAATCCAAGCGTCCTTTCATCACTGATAGAAGACAGGCTCATTGACTACAGCGCAGTCGATATAAAGGCAGGACATGACAACTATGCAAAGGCTGTCGGGCTTAAAAACGTAAATCTTTCTCCGCTTGAGGAAACGATAAGCATCCTTTCAAAAAACAGGATCGACTATGAATTTCGGACAACTGCAGTTAAGGGTATTCATACAAAAGATGATTTTATGGATATAGCTAAATGGCTTCCGGGCGACTGCAAATACTTCATACAAAACTATAAGGAGACTGACGGCATCGCAGGTAAAGTCTTTGAAAGCTTTGATAAGGAAGAACTTGAACAGTTTTTAGACATAGTAAAACCCCACATACCTCTTTCAAGCTTACGTGGGGTTGACTGATACTTATTTTAGTTCTTCATCATATACGGCTCTCTGACCGCCTATGAACTTGGGTCTGTGACGGCCAGCTAGTATTATCGCTTCTCCTATATGCCTGTTTTCAAGCTTTATAGGTACAACGACAGGCTTTATATGCATTCCTACCATGACTCCGCCGATATCTATGCCGGCATCTGCTTTTGAAGCGATGTTTTCCACTACCACAGGCTCTTTTAGGGCCTTGTAGTGAGCTGTGGCAAACGAACCTCCGGCTTTTGGCTGCGGTATAACGTTGACCTGTTCAAAGCCTCTGCCAAGAGCAACCTTCTTTTCAAGGACTATCGCTCTGTTAAGATGCTCACAGCATTGAACTGCCAGATCTATTCCCTTATCATTAAGTACTTTTGAGATCTCTTCATACAGACAATCTGCTATCTCAACACTTGAGTTTGTTCCCATCCGATCACCCAGTACTTCGCTTGATGAACATCCAATGACAATAAGGCTCCCTTCTTTTAAAGAAGCCTTGTCTATAACTTCGTTAATAACGGCATTTGCCTGCTTTTTAAGCATATCCTTATCCACTATATCACCTCATCACTGTTTAATTCTCATATATTATACACCTTCAAAGAAGATATACAACTCTAATATTCATCACTCGGAAACGGCGCCATGCCGTGATCATCGGGATTGATCGGAGGCATATCTGAATGCTTGAACTGTGTCTCATACAGTTCGGTGTAGACTCCACCTGCACGCACCAGATCCTTGTGCTGGCCGCTCTCCACTATCTGACCGTCCTTAAGTACATATATCTTGTCAGCGGCTAGTATCGTAGAAAGCCTGTGGGCAATTAATATGCTGGTCCTTTCCTTTATTATTGGATCGATAGCTTCCTGGATCTTGCTTTCCGATATGGAATCGAGTGCGCTTGTTGCTTCATCGAATATCAGAAGCTTCGGATCCTTTAGGAGTACTCTTGCGATCGATATCCTCTGCTTCTCGCCTCCGGAAAGTTTAAGTCCTCTGTTTCCGACCATCGTATCAAGGCCTTTTTCCTGTGCCTGTATGAAATCATAGATATTGGCCTTTTTGCATGCCTCGATCATCTCTTCTTCCGTAGCGGATGGATTAGCGTATCTGAGATTGTCTCTTATTGTTCCGTTAAACAGATATGTTTCCTGAGATACGACTCCGACGCTACTTCTTAGCTTTGCAAGATCCATCTCTCTTACATCGATACCGTCAAACATGACAGAACCTGCACATACATCATAGAGCCTGGGTATAAGATTTATTATCGTGCTCTTTCCGGAACCGGACGGTCCGACGATGGCCATGCTCTTGTTGCTCTCAAGCTTAAAGCTCACATCTTTGAGTATCTGTCTATCCGGATCATATGAAAAATCAACATGCCTGAATTCGACCTCGCCTGTGATATGCTCAGGTATCTTTGGATCTTTAGGCTCCTTGATCTCTACCTCCATATCATAGTAATCAAATATCCTTGAAAACAGGGCCATGGCTCTCATCCAGTCAACCTGTATGTTTAAGAGACTGTTTACCGGCATGTATGTCTTTCCCAGAAGCGCCACAAGTACGGTTATATCTCCGACTGTAAGCGAGCTGTCATACTTCATGATGAGGACTCCGCCTACAAGATAAAGCAGCATCGGTCCTATATTGGTAACGGTGTTTAGTACCATAAAGAACCATCTGCCTGCCATCCTCTCCTTAATGTTTAAGCCGATCATCTTGCTGTTTACTGACTTGTATCGCTCATACTCCTCGTTCTCCTTGCCAAAGAGCTTTACTAAAAGCTGTCCGCTGACAGAGAGAGTCTCATTTAGTATTCCGTTTACTTCATCGTTGCACTGCTGGGCTTCGTTTGTCAGTGTCCATCTGGTCTTACCAGCACTCCTTGTCGGTATGACAAACAAAGGGATCACTATTATACCTAAGATAGCTAGTATCCAGTTTTTCTGAAACATTGCAACAAGAGCAAATATGAGTGTTATGGAATTAGACAGTATGCTCTTGAATGTATTTGTTATGACCGACTCGACACCGTCTATGTCGCTGGTCATCCTGGTTATGATATCGCCCTGGTTGTTGGATGTGTAAAATCTCTGTGACATGCGCTGAAGATGTCTGTACATCATGTTTCGCATATCATAGGTTATGTGCTGAGCTATCCAGGTATTTATATAGCTTTCAGCAACTCCTATCAGGCTGGCCATGAGCGTAACGCCAAAAGATGCAGCTATATAGAAGATAAGAAGCTTCATGCTGCGGCCGATAAGACCCTCGTCTATGATCTTGCCTGTCAGGATCGAAGGCAGTATGCCGGCTACAGAAGACATAATGATACACAGCAGCACAAGTATAAGCTGCTTCCAGTATGGCTTCAGATATGAGAAAACTCTCTTTATGAGTGCCGGGGTTATCTTAGGCGCCGATTTCAATTCCTCATCTGTCATGTAATGGCCGCCAGGACCTCCGCCTCTACCGTGTGCAGGGGGCATACATACTCCTTTTGTGATGGATTTAAGATCTTCCTTTTAAATATGTGCTAAAAGATCTATACTACATATTTTCCATCTTCTCTAAATAATTTACGTAATCGACTACCATCATGACTATCTTGAATGTCACCGCATCGTCAAATATCCTCATATCAAGGCCAATGAGCTTTTGCAGCTTCTCCATTCTGTATACAAGGGTATTCCTGTGTATGTAAAGCTGTCTTGCAGTCTCTGATACGTTTAAGTTATTTTCAAAGAACTTGTGAATGGTCGTGAGTGTCTCTTCATCTATCTCTTCAGGCTTTGTATCTCCAAAGACTTCCTTGACAAAGATCTTGCAGAGATTGACTGGCAGCTGGTAGATGAGCCTTCCTATACCGAGTGTCTCATAAGATAGAACATTTTTCTCCGAATGGAAGATGCTTCCGACCTCAAGTGCCATCTTTGCTTCCTTGTAGCACTTGGATATGTTCTTAAGCTCTGACACCGAAAGACCGTAGCTGACCCTTACTCTTAACATCGCTTCAGCCCCCAGCATATCCACTATCGTATGAGCTATCTCGTCATAATCCTCATCCTCTATATCCTTTATTAGGATTATAGTCTTGTCATCGACCGATGTGATGTAGTTTCCGCCCTGCTCAACAAAAAGACTTCTCATAAGCCTTGTTGCTATGTTGTCACGGTCGTTCTCAACCTCGACAAGAAAAACCATCCTCTTCTTTTCATTCTCTATATGGAGCTTTTGCGCTCTGTTGTGAATATCAACAAGCAAAAGATTATCCATAATAAGATTCTGGAAGAAGTTGTTCCTGTCAGTTCTGTCCTTATAGGCTATTATAAGATTCTGCAGCTGGCATACGGCAACCTTTCCCATTGTATAGGTATCGCTTTCACTGTTTGCAACAAGGATATATGCACACTCATCCTCATCCATTACCCTAAAGAAAAAGCTCTCCCCTATCTGCTTATGATCTTCACCGGAATCTATAAAGTTCAATATGTCCTGTGTATCCACGCTCTTAGCTAAAGATGTGCTCATCACGGCTTTTGCACTGTCATCAAACAGAGCATAGCCGGCTTTCGTGACCAGAGCCATCTCTTCCATTGTCTTTTGAATGATCGTATTGCTTATCATAGTCTTCTCCGATTACTGTTGATTGTTTACGCTCCTTACCGACTGCATCTCATCCTGGCATGCAGGGCTTACTATCGATGAATATGAAAACAGGATATATCCTTTACATCCGCTGTTTCTTAACTTTGTTATCTGAGTAGATAGATTGTCGTTTTTTCTGCTCCAGCCAAGATCAGTCTTGGAGTTTTCTCCGACTCTGTAGGCCGCAAGCCCGATATACATGTCTACATTTGCCCGGTTTAATGATATCCAGCTTGAAAGCCTGTCACTGTACATCGTGACATTGCCGTTCTTTCCGTATACATCGCTCCAGTAGATCTGCGGACAGATATAATCCATATATTCATTTGATGACAGCCAGGTATTTATATCCGCGCCTGCTGCTATGTTGTTATCTATATTTCCCTGCGGACTTACTCCGAATACCTTGTTGTAGCTTCGTACCGTGGTACATACTTCCTTTAACAGCTCGTTATGCACAGATGCACCAAGAGGCGGGAAGTAATCGTCAAAGTGGATCCCGTCCACCGGATACTTATCAAGTATCTCTCTTATCCCCTGGATTATATTTTCCTTTGTTGCAAGGCTTTGTTCACCGCTGTATGAGCCGTTTCTGTATCCGTATGGATTGATCCAGGCATGCACCTTAAGCCCGTAGGCATGTGCAGTATCCGTTATTATAAGGAGCGGATCATATCCCGGATCTCCTCCTGTCATCTCATCGCTCCACGGATAGCACGATGACGGATATACGGCATCGTTATGCGATCTGACATGTACTATTATCGTATTCAGTCCCTGTTTGAGACTGTTCTCGCAAACAGATGAAAATGCAGCCTTAAACTCCTGCTCGTTCTTTCCCTTAAGATATTTCTGCCAGTCCTTGAACGAGAACCACACGGCTCTTATCTCCTGCGTCTCAATCCTTGCCTGGCCTTTATCTCCAACTGTCTTTATCTGACCGCTCTGAAGTGCCGCCGCATTTAGCGGGCTTATTAAGATCATGACTGTAAAAAGCAGCCCGCTTATCAGTATTTTTAATACTTTTTTCATAGTTACTATTTTAATCTATTGCATGATTATGTGCAACAAAAGCACATTAAAAGGAGCGTTGCAAAACAACGCTCCTTGAATATCATTTTCTGATCGATTCAGACTAGTTTGTGATAACCTGCTCGGTTTCCTTATCGAATACGTGGATCTTCTCAACGTCGAAAGCAACCTTGATTGTATCACCGGGTCTAGCTGTTGTACGAGGATCAACTCTTGCAGTGATCGGGAACTCGTCAAGCTCGAAGTACAAGTAAACTTCAGCACCGAGAAGCTCGTAAACCTTAACTGTAGCTTCGAATGAAGCCTTAGCTGTCTCGATGAACATCTCTGAATCATAAACATCTTCAGGTCTGATACCGAATGTAACTGTCTTTCCGTCATAACCGCCCTCGATAAGCTTCTTAGCCTTTGCGGGAGGAAGAGGAATATCAACGCCTGCGCAGTTGATCGTTACGTTCTCGCCGTTTATAGAAACAACACCATCAAGGAAGTTCATCTGAGGTGATCCCATGAATCCTGCTACGAACAGGTTCTGAGGCTTGTCATAAAGGTTCTGAGGTGTATCTACCTGCTGTACAACACCGTCCTTCATAACAACGATACGTGTACCAAGAGTCATAGCCTCTGTCTGGTCATGTGTAACGTAAATGATTGTTGTGCCAAGTCTCTGGTGAAGCTTAGCGATCTCAACTCTCATCTGTACACGAAGCTTTGCATCGAGGTTTGAAAGAGGCTCGTCCATAAGGAATACCTTAGGGTTACGAACGATAGCACGTCCCATAGCAACTCTCTGTCTCTGACCACCTGACAAAGCCTTCGGCTTACGATCAAGGAGTGCAGACAAGTCAAGGATTCTAGCTGCTTCCTTAACCTGCTTGTCGATCTCATCCTTCGGAACCTTACGAAGCTTAAGACCGAATGCCATGTTATCATAAACTGTCATATGAGGATACAGAGCGTAGTTCTGGAATACCATCGCGATATCTCTGTCCTTAGGCTCTACGTCGTTAACTACTCTGTCACCAATCTTCAACTCACCTGAAGAAATATCTTCCAGACCAGCGATCATACGAAGTGTTGTTGTCTTACCGCATCCTGAAGGTCCTACGAAGATGATGAATTCTTTATCTGCGATCTCAAGGTTGAAGTCTTTAACAGCTTCAAAACCGTTAGGATATCTCTTGCAGATATTTGTTAAAGATAAACTTGCCATTATAAATGTCCTCCTGATAGAAATTGTTAAATTACCTTTCTACAGTATACAAAATACAAAGATACAAAAAAATAGGCAACCTGCCAAATATTGTTCGAAATATTTATACAGATTGCCACTAGTATTTTCTATGTTCTTGCCCCGGGATTCTTTTTGGCTTCCTCATCCCTCTTCTTGACGTTGTCAGCCATGTCGCTATTATAGTAGATCAAGCGGTTCTTGCCCTGCTTTTTCGCCTCATACAGGGCGTTGTCAGCCGATTTGTACAGCTCCTGAAAATCCTTTCCGTCTCTTGGATATATCGCAGCTCCGATACTTGCCGTAGCTGAATACTTCACATAGTCTCCGACCTTGAACTGTCTGAAGAACTGAAGTATCTTGTCTCCTTCCTTAAGGATGATCTCATCATCCTTGATATCCTTAAGAAGTATCGCAAACTCGTCTCCGCCTATTCGACCAAGGATATCGGTCTTTCTAAACTCCATGCTCAACTGCTCGCCTAAGGACTTGAGCACCTGGTCACCGAAGGCGTGTCCCATCGTGTCATTTATCTTTTTAAAGTTATCGATATCAAACAAAAACATCAGATGCTGCGCTTGCGGCTCGGCTTCCAGGCATTCCTGCACCTTTCGTTCTGTAGAGAGCTTGTTGTTAAGTCCAGTCAGCAGATCCGTATCAGCCTTGTTCTCAAGCACCTTGCTGTTTTTCATATCCTTGACTCTGTATGAAATGACGATCGCCGAAAGCAAAAGGGCTATACCGAATACGATCGCTGCGATCTTCTTTGCCATCTTCTGTTCATAGCTGCTCTTGTCAAGGATTATGTTATCGATATATGTATTCTTGTCTATGATATCTATTAATGTCCATCCGGTATCGCCGGCAGGGAACGCAACAAAGAAGCACCCTCTGTTTTCTTGATTGGCTACAAAATTTTGATCGATCCCGTTTTCTATATTTGCCATAACGGTATCAATATCCGTAGTGTCAATCTGCGTATTGCTAAGGGTATCCCTGAAACTGCTCTTTACTACTATCCATGGTTTTCCGCTTGAATACATCCTGTTGCCGGCATTATCTACGATCAGTACACTGTTGTCGCGATTGTTTCCCTCTATCGGGATGTAAAGCTTTAATGTCTCGACATCTATGTACTGTATAAGATAGGCTGACGGCTTGTCATCTTTCATTACGGGAACTTCGCAGACAAGCGCCTTCCTTCCCTCTATGGCATCGTCATTTGTAAATGAGAATCTAGGACTTAAAGACGGTGAAAAATAATCCGATCCGCCAAGATCTATCTCTCCGCTTGTGCTTATGCCTTTTCCCTCAATATCCACAAGAGCGACTTCATAAAGATTCCTGTTGGAATCCTTTATTATCTCGATATGACTGTCTGAAAACATATCCTCTACATCATCCGAAAGATACGAAGATGCGATCATTCCACAAGAACGCATGTCGTTCATTACCAGAGCCAGCTCCTGTGCCTTCTTCTGTGTTGTCTTTATAAGCCTGACTTTTATATCGCTTGACGCCTGCTCGTAGGCCTTGTCAGAAAAGCTTGATACCATAAGCCATACGACAAGAAACAGAAATGAGAGCAGCAAAACTATAAGGATCGTACTGTTTAAACTCTTACGTCCCCTGTCATTTTCATCGCCTCTGTTTGTTTTTGCCATTAAACCCACTGTTTTATATGTCTCTCCCGTTACTTGTCTGTATCTGATACATCCGCCCCTGATGCGATAAGCTCTTTTTCTGCTTCCTTTACTATCGAATCCGGATCCTGTGAATCTTCCTCGTCCTCTTCCTGCTTTGGAGGCTCAAGCTTTTTAAATATCCTGCTCCAGCCAAAAGATGCCAGCAATGCGGGAAGCGATATTCCCATAAGCATGTCGAGCATCATGAATCTTAGATCGATCCATACGATAACGATCGGTAAGAAAAGCAGAAACATGAAATATAAAGTATAAGGTATATTGATCATCGATACGAGAAACGCATTCTTTAAAGTGTTCCTCGTGGTATTGTCAAAATGCGAAAGTATCGGAAATACATAAATGGTTATCGCAAGCACTATGCATATGACTATGACCGTTGTGACCTTCAGCACCTTGGGTAAAAGCGTAGGATCATTGTACCACATGAGTACATCCACAAACAGTATAGCAAGAAACGGTATGAGGATGAGCCATATGATCGTAGCCTGTTTGAAATTGCTCTTAAACGAATTCCAGAACTCTTTCCATACATATGTATCTTCTTTTCTTACGATCTTTACGGTGCAGTAATACAGAGCGGTCCATGACGCTCCGATAGTGATGATCGGTACCGAAAAGATCAGTGCCATTGCATTTAAGATCATCAGATCGGCGATCCTTCCCATGAACTGCCACACCGGATTCTCATAATTAAACATTCTGTCTAACAAAACTAATTACCTCTTTTTGACGTATTGCATACATTATAAATGTTTTTTTAAGTATTCTCAACTTATATGATCTGCTATACGCAATATCAGATCTTTGGTTTTTTCCCATCCGAGACACGGATCGGTGATCGATCTGCCGTAGACTCCTCCGCCTACCTTCTGAGCACCGTCCTCGATATAGCTTTCCACCATGAATCCCTTTACGAGCTTTGCTATCCTCTCGTTATGCTTTGCGGAATTTAACACATCCATTATTATCCTTGGCTGTTCAAACGGATCTTTGTTTGAATTTGCATGGTTGGTATCGATTATCACTGCTGGATTTACAAGCTCCATGCTGTCATAGTAATCACACAGTCTTACTATATCCTCATAGTGATAGTTTGGCTGAGCCTGTCCGTGCTTGTTGTTATATCCTCTTAGGATAGCATGAGTATGCGGGTTTCCCTTTGAATGCACTTCCCAGCCTCTGTAGATGAATGTATGAGCCGACTGAGCAGCAAAGATGGCATTCATCATCACGGAATAGTCTCCGGATGTGGGATTCTTCATGCCTACAGGAACATCTATGCCGCTGGCTGTGAGCCTGTGCTGCTGGTCTTCAACAGATCTTGCCCCGACCGCAACGTAAGCCAATAGGTCATCGAGATACTGATGATTTTCCGGATAGAGCATCTCATCCGCGCATACAAACGACGTTTCACGCACAGCCCTCATATGCATATGTCTTGTTGCCACTATGCCGTGGTAAAGGTCAGACTTTCCTGTGGGATCGGGCTGATGGAGCATGCCCTTATAGCCGCCTCCGTTTGTTCTGGGCTTGTTTGTGTATATCCTCGGGACGATAAAGATCTTATCCTTGACCTTTTCCTGGATCGGACACAGTCTTGATATATAGTCGATCACGCTGTCCTCGTTATCTGCCGAACACGGGCCTATGATGAGCAGCAGTCTGTCATCCTTTCCCTCAAATATATCTTTTACCTGTTTTCTCTTATCCGCAATATTAAGCTCCATATCCTCTGTAAGAGGATTATCCTCCTGCACTTCATTGGGCAATGCGAGCTTTTTTTCAAATTCCATGTTCATTACTTGTCAAACCTCATCCTTCTTTCAGTTGACAGTCTCATCTTTTCCTTAAGTCCTTCGGTATCATTATCGACTATGAGCTGTCTTATCTGAGACAGTTCATCCATAAAGCGATCCATCTGTGATATGAGGCTGTCCTTGTTCATCAAAAACAGCTCGCTCCACATGTTTTCATTTATCCTGGCTATCCTTGTCAGATCCCTGAATGAGTCTCCAGTGAAATTCTCCACATGCTCAAGATCGGTCCCTGTCATTAATGATATCGCTATGCAGTGAGTCAGCTGAGATACATATGCGATCATGCTGTCATGCTCTTTGGGTGAAAGCACCGAAATCTTTCTAAATCCCAGTATGCGTCCTAGCATCATGCACCATTCGACTGCCTGAGGCGTGTTCTTTTCTGTCGGGACTACTATATAGTTTGCATCACGAAAGATCATATCGCTGCTGTTTTTTACTCCCGATACTTCTCTTCCTGCCATGGGATGCGATGCGATAAATTCAACATCACCGCGAAGCATATCCTGGATCTTATATACGATACATCCCTTTACACCTGTCACATCGGTTATAAAGATGCCTGGCTTCAGATACTGCTGATACTTGTCTATCCATTCAACAAACGTCTTTGGATAAAGAGCAAATACAACCGCATCCGCTGCGCCTATAAGATCTTTATCGGCAGTTATGCTGCCTCTGTCAATGATCGAATTATTAACGGCATAGTCTATAGAATCCTCATCTGTATCTATAGCCGTGACCGTATAGCCGAGCCTCTTTAAGGCCATGGCGTAGCTTCCGCCCATCAGTCCGAGTCCGACTATAAGAATAGTCTTCTTGTTAATCCATTCCATCTGTCTCTACCTCTATCCCCAGCTTTTTAATGACATCAAAATAATCCGGATAGCTCTTTCTCACAGCCTGAGCACCGCTTATCTGACCTCCTGTGATCGAAAGAAGTGTAGCTGCAGTCATGACTATGCGGTGATCATTGCAGCCCTCGACAGGATCTTTTGGTGTCTTTAGGATGCATTTTTTTACTTCTATACGATCATCCTCATAGACGGTATCCACTCCGAATTTGGCAAGGAGATCACACATCACTCTTCCCCTGTCGCTTTCTTTGATCTTTAATCTGGCTGTCCCGATAAACTCAGCTCCGTTGTTGCATGCAGCCGCAGCCATGAGAACGGGTCCAAGATCCGGACAGTCTTTAAGATCGATCGTGGGTTTTTCTTTTACTATCTTTTCAAACAGCTCTTTATAGACTCTGTCTCCCTGTATGCTGTCTTTTTTAAGACCTGATACAAAAACACATCCGCCTATTGTATTGAACACATCAAGAAATGCCGCGTTGGAATAATCACCCTCCACTACGGTATCCCTGCTTATGTATTTCTGATTCCCTTCAATAAGCAGAGTCTTTTCATCCATCCATCTGACATCTATTCCAAACTCGCTTAGTGCTCTGATCGTGAGTGCGATATACGAACCGCTCTCGATATTCGTGTTGAATCTGATCGTACTGTCCTTATCAAGCAAGGGGAGTGCAAAAAGCAGACCGCTTATAAACTGGCTGCTGATATTTGCCGCCAGCTCATACTCTCCGGGTCTTATATTTCCCCTTATATGTATAGATTTGCCTGTTTCAAAAACAATACCCTGTTCACTGCAGATCTTCTCATAAACGGACAGAGGTCTTTCCATCAGTCTCTCACTTCCGCAAAAGACTGCCTCGGGACATATCGCAAGAGCTATCCCGACAAAAAAGCGCAGTGTCGATCCGCTCTCTCTGCAAAGAAAAGTAACAGGCTCAGTTATCTTCTTTCCTCCGATGCCTTTAACTGTCACAGCATCTTTGTCTTTATCAACAGTTGCTCCCATAGCCCGTATGCAGTCTATGGTCGCAAGTATATCTTCGGAATAGGCTATATTTTCTATCCGGCTTGTCTTATCAGCCAGTGCTGCACAGATAAGCATCCTGTGTGCCATGCTCTTTGAAGGAGGTGCTTTCACCTCTCCGTTTGCGATTGATCTTCTGATGATGACATTCATCAGCCATTCTCCTCAATATATTTCTTAAGAAAGTCTATGGCTTCAATATATCCATTAAATCCATGACCTGTTATCGTCTTTATGCATGCAGCTCTTATATAGCTTGTCTGTCTGAATGCTTCCCTTTTATCCACATCGGAGATATGAACTTCGATCATAGGTATCGATACCGCTTTGGCAGCATCATATATCGCAACACTTGTATGAGTATACGCTCCTGGATTAATCACGATACCGTCGATCTTACCGTAGCACTCCTGTATCATATCAACCAGGTCTCCCTCATGGTTGCTCTGCAAAACCTCGACATCTGTTCCTATCTTATCTGCATGCTCTTTTATCATATCAGCCAGATCGCTGTAGGTTTGTCTGCCGTAAATATCAGGCTCTCTGATGCCCAGCATATTTAAGTTTGGTCCGTTTATGACTCTTATCTTCACCGTTACTCTCCAAAAAAGAAATCTGTTCCGTATCTTTGCGCCAGCATGTCATAAAGAGTTAGAGCAGTCATGCTGTCAACGACTATGCGCGCCCTGTGAATTATCGCGGGATCATGTCTGCCCTCGATCTTTAGTTTAACTTCCTCTTTTGTCTTAAGATCTATCGAATCCTGTTCCTTGTATATGGAAGGTGTAGGCTTGACTGCACATCTAAAGATTATCGGCATGCCGTTTGTTATGCCGCCGTTTATGCCTCCGTTATGATTGGTCCTGGTCTCAACATGATCACCACTGATACAGAATGAATCGTTGTATTCACTGCCCTTTTTATCGACCATGTCGAATGCATCTCCAAACTGTACTCCCTTTATTGCAGGGATGCTGTACATGGCATAGGAAAGCCTTCCCTCTACAGTCTCAAACCACGGTTCGCCGACACCTGCGCACATCCCGGTTACAACAGTCTCCAAAACTCCGCCTACGCTGTCTCCCTCTTTGGCGACAGATTCCATCATCTGACGTATTTGAAAAGCCTTTGTATCATCAAGTACCGGGAAATCTGTATCTGACAGCTTCTTAATATCATCCTGATAGTCAATAAAGTCTCTGTCCTTTATCCCGCCACAGCTTTTTATATGAGTTCCTATCATTATATTCTTTTTCCTAAGAGCAGGTATGACTATCGCGCCTGCTGCAACTATCGCTGCAGTTATCCGTCCGCTGAAATGGCCGCCTCCCCTGAAGTCTTCATATCCATGATATTTGACAGATGCTGTATAATCGGCATGCCCAGGTCTTGCTATCCGCGGTCTGTTCTCATAGTCTGAACTTCTCTGCACGGTATTAGGTATAAGGATAGACAGAGGCGTACCTGTAGTCTTTCCGTTAAAGACACCGCTTGCGAGTATATACTCATCCTGCTCGACTCTGGATGTGGAGATCCTTCCCGAAGGTCTCCTTAGCAAAAGCTGATGCTTTATGAAATCTTCATCTATATCCATGCCCGGTGCCAGACCGTCAAGCACGGCTCCTATATAAGGACCGTGACTCTCTCCGAAAAGAGTCACGCTCAAAGACTGTCCAAATGTATTCTTCATCAGATATCTCCCAAAACTGAACAATTAACCGTTATCATTATACAAAAAGCTCTATCCGTTGGATAGAGCTTTTAATCATTATTTCTCAAAATATCCGAAGATTATAGAATCAGGTCCGGCATACGTTCCGATCGTGGAACCTATGCTGACAACGGGCCAGTTCTCAATGTTTATATTACCGTTTGTCTTGCTGCTCTCGATAAAGATATTTAGCATATCCTTGTCATTTCCAGAATAGCCTACAGCATACGGCTTATCAAAATCTATTCCCGTCTCGCTATCTCTTACTATCTTAAGAGTGGTCTCGATGGCATTTCTTCTGCCTCTTGCCTTTGCTATGACTTCAACCTTTCCTTCTATGACCGTTATTATCGGCTTTATGGAAAGAGCGCTTCCGAATACTGCAGCTGCTGCAGATATCCTTCCGCCCTTCTTTAAGTATTCGAGTGTATCAAGAGGACCGACAAGCTTGATCTTCTTCTTGTCATTCTCAAGTGTTTCCACTATCTTGTCATACTCCATACCCTGCTCAATTAGCTGCAATGCATATTTAACAAGTATCTGCTCTGAAACCGTAGCCATAAAGCTGTCGATGACCGCAACATCCTTGTCAAAGTTTGAAGCAGCTATGCATGCGCTCTGATATGTTCCGGAAAGACCGCTTGAGAGAGTGATGACTATGACCTTCTCTCCGTTATCGATAGCTTTCTGTATCTCCTGCTCGAAATCATACGGAGTAACCTGACTTGTTTTGGGAAGTATGTCCCCTCCGGTAAGCTTGTTGTAGTATTCCTCGTTTGTAATAGTCTTGCCGTCCAGATACTCCTCTTCTCCAAAGAATATCGTAAGTGGCATGATGCTCAGATTCGCCGGTATACTGTCATTATTTGGTATATCCGATGCGGAATCCGTGATAATCCTGATTTTTTCCATTATTCATTCTCCAGACTTTTTTAATCCACTATTTACAATTTATAACATGTCCACCTATGAACATGTCAACTTTTTGTTGATTTATGGCATGTTGCGATTTTATTCAATTTATTATATCATAAACATGTCCATATATGAACATGTTTGATGCGGAGGTAGATATGTACGGCAACTGGAACAGAGACAAGAGCATAGACAAGCCTGAAGGCACATTTCCTATAACAGCACTGGCAAGGACCTGCGGGGTCAGCCGTGCGACAATACTTCGCATGGAAAATGAAGGCCTGCTCGAGCCGGCCTATATCGATCCCGCTAATTCCTACAGATACTATGACTGCAAGAGCGTTGCGGAAGTTATAAGGATATTAAACTATCAGAGACTGGGATTTACAAAGAAGGAGATCGCAAATCTTTATGAAGATCCCCAGAGCATACGCGCCAGCATAGCAGAACTAAGGGATCATCATGAATTCATTCTAAGAGAGCTTGAGGAACTGAGTCTTAAGATAAATGAAACAAACGACATACAGATCAGAGAGACCGAGATACCTGAAAGCTATTATTACGTTAAATCCTCCCGCATCATATACGGCCCCGAGCATGTCAGAAGACTGGCACTTAACGGTCTTAATGAATTTATAGGCGCAAACATGAGAGGTACCGGAGAGAGGATCATGATGCTTAATGTAGCTGATGACAATGATATGATCGGCAGCTTCGATCACAGAGAGCATGTCTGCAGACTCCTCATCCCCACCATGAGCAATTTCGATGATGAGAGTGTTATCTACAGCGATCCGTACAGAGCGCTTACTCTTGTCTGTCGAGGAAACTATTACAAATCGGACCACCTTTTTTCAATGCTATGGGATGAAGCCTTAAAAAGAGGGTTAAAGCCTGTCGGACCGATAAATATAACAGGGCTTCCCGAGGTCGTTTTCGACAGCGTACCGGGCGGAGACAGCAACATGATCCGTATACTATTAAAAGTAGAAAATAAATAAGAGGGACCATGTCCCTCTTATATATACATCTGCATCGGTGTATAGATTATTCCGTCTTCTGCTGTTATCTGATCATCCGTCGCCTTAAATCCCATCCGTTCATAAAACGGTATTCCATACGGCGATGAGTGAACCGTAAGCGTCTGATACTGTGTCTCTCTTAACAGATAGTCCTGCACCGTTTTTATCAGCTCACTGGCAATCCCCTGTCTGTGATAGGCATCATCTACAAACAGAAGCGAAAGATGGTTTCCGCTCCTTACAGAAGCCACGCCTATGATATCATTTTCCTTCATGGCAGTATAAACAATGTATTTGCCCGCTTTAAAAAGCTTTTCCAGTGTCGATGAAGAAAGAAATCTGGCAAAGCTGTCCGTGCCTTTCTCTCCGTACTCTGCGGCTTCATATTTCAAAAAAACGCGAAAAGCAAGTTCTGTCGCATCATCCCAGCGCTCTGTCGGACATGGGATGATCGTGTAGCTTGTCCCGTCTTTTAATCCTCTTAACAAACTTCCGCTCCGGCAGGCATATCCTTTTCTGGAACCATGAGTGCCAGATTACCCTGTGCATCCTCGGCGCAAAGAAGCATGCCTTCTGATACGACTCCTGCAAGTGTGGCAGGCTTTAAGTTGGTAAGTACGAGTACCTTCTTTCCGACCATCTCTTCAGCGCTGTAATGCTGCTTGATTCCTGATACTATCTGCTTTACTTCGCTTCCGATCCTTACCTGTGAACAAAGAAGCTTCTTGGACTTTGCGACTTCCTCACACTTGATTATCTTTCCGACTCTGAACTGAAGCTTTGAAAAATCGTCATAGCTTATCTCGGGCTTCTTTTCTATATCGATCACTTCCTCTTCATCCTCGGATGTGATCCCGTTCTCACGTTCATATTCAGCTTTCTGAGCTGCCTGGATCTCTTCTACTTTTGCCATTACTTCTTTAAGGTCAAGTCTTGCAAACAGTATCTGCGGCTTGTCGGTAACCTTTGCCCCAGACTCATACAGACCGTATTTATCAAGATCGTCATAGTCCCTTACAGGTGCGTTTAGCTGTTCAAGTATCTTCATAGCTGTCTCAGGCATGTAAGGGATGAGAAGGTTTGCACCTATGCAGATCGATTCAGTAAGGTTGTACATTACTTCACTGAGTCTGTCCTTCTTAGCCTCATCCTTTGCAAGTACCCAGGGTTCAGTCTCATCTATATACTTGTTGCAGCGTCTGAACAGAGCAAGTACTTCGCTTACTGCATCTGCCATGCGCATCTCATCCATCTTCTGAGCAGCCTTGTCTCTTGTCTGACATACGACTGCCTTAAGATCTGCATCCACGTCTTCACAGACACCTGTTTTTGTAACAACACCGCCAAAGTACTTGTTGCTCATGGATATCGTCCTGTTTACAAGGTTTCCTATGATATTGGCCAGATCTGAATTAAATCTTTCAACAACAAGATCCCAGGTGATCGTTCCGTCATTTTCATAGGGCATCTCATGAAGAACAAAGTATCTAACGGCATCAACACCGAACATATCCGCAAGATCATCCGCATATATTACATTTCCGCGGGATTTGCTCATCTTCTCGCCGCCCTGCAAAAGCCATGGATGACCGAATACCTGCTTTGGAAGCGGTTCACCAAGTGCCATAAGGAATATAGGCCAGTATATCGTATGGAATCTTATGATATCCTTGCCAATGAGATGAAGATCTGCAGGCCAGTATTTCTTATACAGTTCACTGCTGTTGCCGTCTGCGTCATATCCTATTCCTGTTATGTAGTTTGAAAGTGCATCAAGCCATACATAAACTACGTGCTTTTCGTCGAAATCAACAGGGATCCCCCATTTAAAGCTTGTTCTTGATACGCAGAGATCCTGAAGTCCGGGTAAAAGGAAGTTGTTCATCATCTCATTCTTCCTTGAAACCGGCTGTATGAACTCAGGATGAGTATTTATATGCTCTATCAGTCTGTCGGCATATTTGCTCATCTTAAAGAAATATGCCTCCTCCTCGGCGGGAGTTACTTCTCTTCCGCAGTCGGGACACTTGCCGTCTACTAGCTGACTCTCTGTCCAGAATGATTCGCAGGGTGTGCAATACATGCCCTTGTAAGATCCCTTGTAGATGTCTCCCTGATCGTAAAAACGCTTGAACATCTTCTGGATCTGTCTCTCGTGATCGGCATCGGTAGTCCTGATGAATTTGTCATATGATATATTGAGTATCCTGCATATATCCTTAATGATACCGGATACATTATCCACAAACTCCTTGGGCGAGATACCTGCAGCTTTTGCTTTTTCCTCTATCTTCTGACCATGCTCGTCAGTTCCAGTCTGGAAGAATACATCATATCCCTGCTGCCTCTTATATCTGGCGATCGCATCTGCCATTACTATCTCATAGGAATTGCCTATATGAGGCTTGCCTGAAGTATATGCGATAGCTGTTGTAAGATAATACTTTCCTCTGTTCATAATATATAGCCTTTCATCTGAAATATAATTCAATACAGGATGTGCCCAATCGGCACATTGTCTATTCTATCATAGTTTTTTCGTGAAAAAAAGACAACCGGCTCATCAAATGTGACTGCCGGCTGTCCTTATCATATCTGTCTCATTTTAAAATTGACATTACTCTGCTTCAGAATAGCTTACGCTCCACTCAGAGATCGTTCCGTCAGCGAGCATCTTCTCGATAGCTGAATTGATCTTGTTAAGAAGCTCTGTATTGCCCTTCTTAACTGCTATGCCGTATTCCTCTGCTTCGAATGCAGAAGGGTCTTCAACGATCTTAAGGTTCGGGTTGTCCTTTACGTACTTCTGAGCTGTTGCAGAATCGATGACTACAACATCACATTTGCCGTTATTAAGTTCAAGGATAGCTTCTGTGCCCTTCTTGAAAGCTTCATAGTCATATCCGAGCTCCTGAACACAGTTCTCTCCTGTGTATCCCTGGATAACAACGATCCTCTTGTCTGCCATGTCAGCAGCTGTCTTTATGTCTGAATTCTGATCAACGATCATGACCTGAGTCGCTGTATAGTAAGGGATTGAGAAATCAACTGACTTTGCTCTCTCTTCTGTTATTGTCATACCTGAGATTACTGCATCGATCTGACCGTTCTCAAGTGCGATGAGCAAAGAATCGAATTCCATGTTCTCTATTGAGATATCCATTCCTGACTGTACGCCTATCTCCTTGGCGATAGCCATATCGATACCGTCGTACTCGCCGATAACGCCTGCAGCTGTTACATACTCAAAAGGAGGGAACTCGGCATTGGTACCGAACTTGATCCCCTTTGAACCGCCGCATGCGCACAGCATGACTGACATCATTGCTGTTAAAAGTAAAACTGATAATAACTTTTTCATATCTTTCTCCTATTCTTCTTATATAAATGTTTTTATGTTTGAAAATGGATAAACATCAGTTTAGCAAATTCTGGGATTATGTCAAGGCTTGCATCATTCTCCGACAACTACGGCCTTGCTGCCTTCATTTGTATCGCATATCAGTACAGATGATCCCCTGCAGCTTATATATGCGCTGCTTCCCTTAAAGAAATCCTTTGCAACAACATTGAAATCCTTGTCGATGATATCGTAGTTGTATCCGTCCTCTGTAGCAAGTGCATATCCAAAGCAGTTGAATGCCGTTGCATCCTTGTATATCTTAAGCTCATTCATGTCAGCATCAAGATATCCCCACTCGTGTGTGTTTTCATTTCCGACAAAGTATCCGTCTACGGCATCTTCCTTTTCGCAGTATGTCCATCTGCTCTCATCATACTCTACACTGTTTCCGTATGTCTTGTAGTTTCCTTCATCTGCAGCTATCTGCTTAAATGTCTTTGTATCAAAGTAGCACAGCGCCTTGTCTGAATTCGCATAGCGCATCTCAACTACATCCTTATCGTCTGTTCTGTAGAATACATAGTATGTATCATAAGGCTCTTCAACAGTAGTCGTATAGACCTCATCGCCGTCCCAGTCAAAGAATCTGATATCACAGTTCTTTCCGTCTTCCCTTGATCTTGTGGTGATAAGAGCGATATTGTCTGTCATGGCAGTTGAATAGCTCCATGATCCATAGTAGTTCAGTGCATAGTCCTCGCTGTAGATCATGTTGTTATCAAGATCAAAGAACCACATCTTTATAGCATTGTTTGCATGCTTTACACAGACACATCTGTCTTTGGAATATCTTCTGGTATCCCAGTCAACACCCATGTCGGTATCAAGCACCTTTACGCTTACGGGATCGCCTTCCTCTATTCCGCATAATGCGCATTTCTTGGGTGAATCGATCGTTGCTGCTATCCAGTCATGTCCGAGCGCCTCGCCTTCTGTCTTGCCGCACTTCTTACATGTCTTGGGTGTCTCGCAGGTTGCCTCTTCCCAATCATGACCCTTGGCCTTGCCTTTTGTCTCTCCGCATTCCTTACAGGTCTTTGGATGTTCACAGTCGGCATCCTCCCAGTCATGTCCGAGCGCCTCGCCTCTTGTCTTGCCGCACTTTGAACATGTCTCGGGCTCTTCACATGTTGCATCCTCCCATTCATGCTTAATGCAGCAGCCGTTTAGCATCAATGCGCAAAGCATGATAAATAATGCGGTAAATATCAGTTTCTTCTTTTTCATAATAATGTTTCCCTTCTTTCCATTGTTTGTATAAGGATAAACATCAGTTTAGCAAATTCTAGGGCAGTGTCAAGATTTTTAGGGTTTTTCCCACAAAGAAAACAGCCCGCGGTTCTTACCCACGAGCTACTTCCTCTTCCTTCAATAGTTTCAACCCTTCATAGGATTCCTTCAACTACTGATAGGATACCAAAACAAGTGTAATAAATCTGATACAAATCATTGATTTATTTACATTTTTATACATTTTTTATATCAAAACTTTGCTTAAAAATA
>CADAPR010000006.1 GCA_902789785.1 uncultured Lachnospiraceae bacterium | reverse complement strand
TGCATGATCTCATCGGAGCGATCTTCATATACATTGCCTGTCTCTTCCTCATATACGTCAAGACCTATACCCAGGAATTTGTTAAGGCGTATTCCCTCAATAAGTTCATCAGTGTCAATAAGAGCTCCTCTAGAGGTGTTGACAAGGATTATGCCATCTTTCATCTTCTTAATACTCTCAATATTGATCATATGATATGTTGAGTCAAGAAGCGGGCAGTGAAGCGAAATAAGATCACTGGTCTTAAGAAGTTCATCAAGAGAAACATATTCAACAAAATCCTTAAGGTCAGGATTCTGATACACATCATAGGCTATTACTTTCATTCCAAAGCCTCTGCATATACGGCACATGGCTGCACCAATCTTACCTGTTCCTACAATACCTGCAGTCTTTCCGTAAAAGAGTACTCCTCTTAATCCTTTTAGTGTATAATCATTCTCACGAACTTTGTTATATGCTTTATAAAGTCTTCGATTAACTGCCATTGCAAGAGCCATAGCAAGCTCAGCGACTGATTCCGGCGAGTATGCCGGCACACGCTTTACCGCAATTCCCAGTTCTTTAGCCTTATCCACGTCTACATTGTTATATCCAGCACATCTCATCAGTACGGCTTTAACGCCATTCTCTGAAAGTATCTCGAGAGTCTGTGCAGAAACATCAGCACTTACAAACGCGCAAACAGCATCGTATCCCTTTGCCAGTATTGCGGTGCGTGGCTCGAGTTCATGTTCGATATAGTCTATCTCTATATCAGGGAAATTCGGTAGTATTGAATCGAATGATTTTATATCGTATGTCTTTGCTGCGTAAAATAGTAATTTCATCAGTTACCTCCAATTAATGTGTTGTTTTGAAATAGCTCATCAGTATTTCCTTAATATAGTTATATCTTCTAGCATAAGTATTTTCAACTCGTATAAGCTGCAAATTATGATCCTGGCATATTCTATTCTTTTGTGCATCGCGTCTTCTAACTGCCTCATCTAACAGATGTTCTTTTCCATCAAGTTCTATTGCTAAAACTGGTATTTCCTTACCTCCATTCTTCTCGTAAACAACAAAATCAAATCTACCTGTATAAAACAAACCCTCATATCCAGAATTACTTTGAAACACTTGAGAAATGGCTACCTCTTTGTGAATTACATATTTTGACTGTGTTAACCAGATATTCTCTAATGCATGATTAAGATTTTCAAGAAATGCACTCTCCGTTTCAGTACTGAATGGTTTAACTCCAAGTGCTCGTGAACTTGTTGCCTTAGGAGTTACTACAGTCTTTCCTTCCTCCTTTACGTATCCGATAAGTTCATAGAAATCATCATCTCCATTTCTACACTGATTATGCAGTCGTTCGACATTTTTCATATCGGCCAAAACTATAAGTTTATCTTTTGGTCTGGAAGTAGCAACATTTATCAATTCGTGATTTGCTTTTAGCCATTCATAAGTTCCCAAATGTGTTCCATCTCCTATTGCTGTAGAAAAAAGAATTATATCCTTTTCATCACCCTGAAATGAATGTACCGTGCCACAAACTACATCATTTATGCCCTCGGCTTCCAAAGCCCTATTTATCAATTTTTTCTGATTCGTGAATGGCGTAATTATTCCAATACTCTTGTCTCTATTAGCTTTTGTATAATCAAGAATCCTTTCCATTTCACTTGTTGATGTGTTTTTGATTTCTGGGGACTTATTCTCTATATCCACAAATACCAGCGGATTTGTTTTTTTATCCTCTGTCTTTATACTTAATTGGGAATTATAATACTTTCGATTATTGAATCCTATTATCTTTGGATTACACCTATAATGATTGTGTAAAAGGATCTCATCGCTAACCGAATCACTTGCTAAAAACACTTTATAGATTGAATTTTTTCTATAATCATATTCATCTGGTACACTATACTCTCTTCTTAATCTTTTGTTCGAAAACTCGTCCAAAACAATCACTGGATTTAATTGCTGTGGGTCTCCAACCAGCATAAGGTTTTCTCCCCTTATAATTGGCACTAACGATGTAGCTGTATTACACTGACTAGCTTCATCAATAATCGTCATATCAAATAAAACTTCTGGTTGTCCCAATTTGTGTGCCGAAATACATGTAGAAATTATTATAGGAAATACTTTTTGAATCTTCTTTACATTTTCACTATCAGATAGATAATTTGACAGAGCCGCAACAGCTTCTTCTCTATTTGAATTTTCAATTATCTTTCTTAATTCAGAATACTTTTCTTCTTTAAGTTTTTGAATATGCTTAGCAGAAGTAAAAAACAAATATTGTAAAAACTCATCTTCATTACTATCCAATAAATCTAATGCGTCTTTTTCTGTTATTCTTGGTTTTGACTCAATCGCCTTCTCTATCTCTGGTAATTGTCTCCCCTTTAAATCCACCTCAAACGGAAATAATGCCATAGAAGCTGATTCATTTTCTAACAAGCGTTTTAGTGTTTCTTTTCGTTCTTCGAGATCAAGAAAATCCTCGTACACTTTTAGTAACTCTGTTAGTCGTTTAGCTCTAGCTTTACGATCTTCTTTTCTCCTATCAAGCGTGCTCTCAAACACCTCTATATCAGCTACAGTTGAGTATAACGTTCTTATATAGTCTATTGCAGCATATAGTTTTTCATAATTACCTACTCTCAGTACTGGGAAAGGTATTTTTCTACCTTTGTATTCCAACTGCTGAAGTTTATCAAAAACAGTATCCAATGGATGATTATTATTAGATGTAAAAAGAACAGTTCTATCATTAAAATATGCCGTTACTATCGTATTTATAATAGTATTTGTTTTTCCAGTCCCCGGAGGACCTTGTATATATGCAGTTGGATACTGCATAGCTTTATTAATTGCCAACAACTGATCCAAATTAGTTTTTTTATCTATTAATGCAATCGGATAACTCTTTATTCTTCTTGGTTTATCCAAAAGATCGCCAAAGAAAGCTTTTATCGGAAATGTTACTTTTCCATCTTCATACATTTTTATAATTGATTGATATTCACTATGAAGATCAAGTATTATATCCATACCAATGGATATAACGTAAGGCATGTCATCAACCATAACTCTATCACCATAGTTCTTTGTTATAGCATCCTTTATCAATTCCTGATTCTTATCAAAATCATCAAGAAGTTCATAATCATCAGCATCAATATACTGTCTTATACTCTCTTTGCGAGTACCATCGATTAAGAACTCCGTACATATTGTAATATCCTCATCTGGTTTCAGGAGTCTATGCTCAACATCGAGATTAAGCTTTTTATACGCTAACACAAACAGGCCATTAGGTTTTTTAATACTCAAAACATTCATGGCCAGTTGTTTAACTTTAATATTTGCAGTTTGATTATTCTTTTTCTGTGATTTAATCGAAAAGTTTTTTACTATATCCACAAACTGCTGCTTTTTAAGGATATATTTGTCACCTACAAATGTATCTCGATCTAAGAATTTTATAAGCTCATACTCAGTACAATAACTAATAGTATCAAGCTTATTACATATTTCTAAATAACTAAGAATCTTTAAATTTGCAACATTATCAAACAAGTTACGATACTTATCGGGATTATACTCTATATCTCGAACTAAATCTGCATTTACGGGGCAATATGTACCATCTACTATTACAGTTGATATAATAGAATCAATATATATATTGAGTTCAGTAATGTTATAGGTTCCCAAATGCATCCCAATAACATTTAGCATTCGCTTCATGACATCAATGTTTTTTATGCCAATCCAATAATTCGTAATATCCTCAGATTTGTTTTTATATTCAATTTTCAGCCATTTACCTTCATGTAAGGCTTTAAAAATATCTTCGCATACTGGAGTCATATCACTTACTCTTTAAATCTTAAGTATCATACAAGAAATAATCTTATAAAATAAAACAACCGCTCAACTTATCTGTGCGGTTGTATAGCATTTACACCCACGTCATGCTGAGTGCTTTATCCCATAAATCTCTTTGAACATCCACCTGTTCATTTAGCCAGTCAACACAGGCATTCTTGCCATCTGCAGACAGAGGAAACCGGTTGTACTGCTTCAATTCATCGGCAGTCTTTATATAGTTATAAGGTTCAGGCCAGATACATGCCTCTATCTCATCTCCCGATCTGGACAATCTGTACCTCATTCCCCTATAGCTTCCTGTCATAGGTTCTTTTTTTATAAATTCAAGTGCTATTGAAGATTTAAGTATGTATTCCATTTACAATTCAAACTCCACCCTGAACGTTGTTCCCATATCCTCTTCGGAATCAACCGAAATCTCTCCGTTAAGAAGCTCAACAAGACGTTTTACAACGGTAAGACCGAGCCCGGTACCTTTACCGTATTTATTCGGGTTACGTTTTTCCTGTGAAAACTCATCATATATCCTGGGCAAAAAATCTTCGCCGATTCCGCATCCGCTGTCCTTGATCTTGAACTTGACTTTAAATTTGTCACCTTCATCATGTGCATGTACATCAAATCTTATCTTGCCTTCATCTGTGAACCTTACAGCATTTAACAGAATATTGATCGCAATCTGCTGAACTCGTCCTGGATCACATACCAGTCTCTTATAGCGATCATAGTCACGATCAACTACAAACTCTATACCTTTTTCTTCTGTCATAGGCCGGATAACAGTCTCTATACCATCAACTATCATCTCAAAGGCGCATTCTTTTTCCTCGAGTTTAAGATTTCCACTCTCAATAGCATTTATATCCACAAGTTCCTGAGACAGCGTCATAAGATAGTTGCTGGCCGCATGGACACGTCTCATATCATATGAAAGAAGATCTGCATCAGTAGAATATCTATCCATGTATGAAATGGAATAGATCGCATTAAGCGGATTCTTCATCTCAAGTCTGAGTCTGGCTATAAGTTCATCATTACGACGTTTGGCCTTCTTTTCATTACGCAGAGACTTTTCAAGATTCTTCTGAAGCTGTTCTATTTCACGTTCTTTGTTCTTAACATCAGTAACATCAACAAAACTTCCTGCAAGTCCTGCAATCTTTCCGTCATCATCATAGACAGGTGCCTTAGAGATATAAATGTCCCTTTCTTCGCCATCTACTCTGCACTTTTCGAGAACCATATAAGTATTCTCACCTAACAGGACTCTTTGTTCGTCAAGATTTGAAGACTCGATATCCTTCAGCCAATTGAGATCTTCATCTGTTTTTCCGATTATATCGACCTGGGATTTAAAACCGAAAAACTCCAGGAACGCCTTGTTTACTCCTTTATAACGACGGTCATTATCCTTCCAAAAGATGCTTTCCTGTGCAGTATTCAAAATCTTATCAAATATCTGATTTTCTTTTGACACCTATACATTCCTCCATCATTCACTTCATTCAATTAACGCTAAGCATGATCCTTAAGAACATCTATAAACCAGCGACATGCGTCTCTCATATCTTCCTTCACAAACTTCTTAGTCTTATCACATTCAGGGATGAATGACGCACTTGTCTCATCTCTGTTTGATATATTCCACATGATATATCCTACATTATATCTATCTGCCAGTTCGATCCATTTATCCGATTCGGCAAAATTGTTGTCAAGATTGCCGTTTGCATTGCAACATCCGAATTCTGTTATAAACAGAGGCAATCCATTATTTGCAGCATCCTCAAATTTCTTTCTCAATTCATCCTTGTGAGTGTCAGCATAAAAATGCAGAACATACATCAGATTTTTATCAATTGTTATCGGATCAGCAAGTGCTTCATCGACATCCTGAGACCATCTTGGAGTACCGCACAATATAACAGCATATTCGTCATATTTTCTTATGACAGGTATTACCTCTTGTGCATATTCCTTGATATCCGCCCATGTACAGTCCACGTTAGGCTCGTTACATATCTCATAGAATACATTTCCATATGCATGATATTTCTTAGCCATTAGTTCAAAGAACTTGATTGCCTCATCTTTATGAATCAGCGGATTTGAATCAAGCAAAATGTGCCAGTCAATGATCACATACAATCCAAGTTCTGTAGCATATCTCACTCCTTTGTCAATGAGCTCGATAAGCTTGTTCTTGTTCTCATCATCACCTTCACAGTATCCATCTTTTTCAGCAGTATACATAGCAAGGCGGATAACATCTACTTTCCATTCCTCACTCATCTGCTCAAAGAAATCCCTGTTAATATATTGCGGATACCAAGCCAGGCCATGAGTAGAAAGGCCATGAAGTACAACAATCTCATTATTGTGATCAACAAGTTTTCCTTTGTTATTTACGTGCAATGCACCATGCTTTTCGTATTTAGTCATAAATTTATGATTCCTTTTATAACTTCAATTGATATAACAAAAAAGGTGAGCAATCTCAGCTCACCTTTTAACAATTAAAGTATTATTTCTTCTTATTGCCTGAAGACTGCTGTTTTACATCTTTTGATACCTTGTCAGCCTTTTTATTTACGGCTCCCTTAATATCTTCTTTTTTTTCCTCTACAGCTTCTTTAACATCTTCTTTTTTCTGAGCCGCCTCTTTGGCAACTTCTTTAGCTTCTTCTTTAATCTCTTCTTTTACTTCTTCTTTTTTCTCAGTGGCAGAATTCTTAAGTTCATCTTTCTTATCCTGAACCGCTTCCTTGGCAGCTGCTATCTTTTCTTCAACGGTCTCTTTTGCTTCTTCAGCTTTAGCCTGAACCACATCTGCAGGTGTATCAGCTTCGTAGTCAACTACCTCATTAGGAATCTCTGCTGCTTTTGTAACGGCTGTGTCATCCTGCTTCTTGGGTTCTTTATGATAAATCCACTCTCTCTTCTCAATCATCGCTGCAGATTCAAGTGTTTCATCTGAAGAAAGATCCTTATGCCAATGGCTCTTATAAATCTTTGTGATAATAGCTGCGATCGCGGCTATAAGCAGTAACAGAATCAAAAGAGCAACACCAAACTCAACATAGTAAAGAGTAGTTCCAGGTGTAGCGATCTGCGTCTTCGCATCGAACTCTGTCTGGCTTGACTGAACAAACGAGAATAGATTGAATACGCCTGCAACACCGCTCATAAGACCGATCCACATACTCGCGAAAATATTCTCAGATGCTCTTGACTGGAATACAAGCATAGTAGCTATTATAAGCGCGATGATGGGACCGATGAACTTGTTAGAGTTTCCATACATGTAGTCGACAGGTGCATTCTCATCAATCTGGCTGTTATCAGCAAGTTTGATAGCATTTGCAACATACGCACGAATAAGTATAAATGCAAAGAATGCTATACATATCAGACATACAAATGTTGCAAAAAGATTGTATTTTGCGCCAAGTGCTACATCTCCAAGACCTTCCTTCGGAGGCTTAGCAACCTTTGTAGCCGCATAGTCAACATATGCGAAAATGAGCAAGAATACTGAGCACGATGCAACATGAATAACTCCATATGACTGATTCTTCTTTTTGTAGAAATCATTCATATCTACCACCAAAAGAAGTAAAGCAAAACCTGCGATCATGTATTTATGGATTGTCGCACCATAAGGCAGATAGAACGCTATCGCCAGTAAAATAATATGTGCTACCAGCGAAACTGGAAGCTGATTTACAAACAATCTGATCATTGTGAAAGCAAACAGAATGATTGCTGACATCAATGCATATTGCCATGAGAACTTATCATATCTAGCCAGTGCTATGATACCCAGGGATGTTGCAAGCCCCAGCAGGTATATCAACATGCAGTTTGAAATCTCAAATACTGTTTTATATCTTCTACTAATCATTCTCAACCACCCACTTTACAATCTTTTCTTTGTCATCTTCGTATGGTGTAATATCAACTTCTTTGAACTCAGGGATAATAAGCTTTACGCTGTGACCTTTAGCGATGAATTCATCAAGTTGTTTAACAAAGTCTGACTTTCTGTTATTTGATATAACAACGAAATCCGTACTGCCGTCATCCAGTCTCTCAACATCACCGAGGATGTGCTTGAATGCTCTGGGTGTTTTTGTTACATCGATTCTTGCTATCGTCTTCTGTAGAGAACTCTTGTCATCAACATCTGATACAGCATCCAGTTTACATTCTTCACCGGTTATCATATCAATACCGTTTGTGAAGAACTTAACCGGAATATTATCTTTATAGCATCTCTCTACAAAGTAGTCTGCGATCCTTACGCCATCTTCGACCAGTTCATCAGCTCTTGACATAGAGTTGAGTTCCGTGTTGAGAAGTACAACGCACTTTCTCTCTTCGCCTTCTTCTTTGATCGAGCTCATTACGTTATCTATATTCTCCGGAACACTCATATCATGAATGGGCTTGGGAAGAACATACATGAGTCTTGGAGTCTTTAACGTCATGCGTCTTGCTTTTGATATGAAAAAGTCCATACCGAAAACATCTATACTTGCCAACTGATAACATCCGCGTTTTGTACACTTGAACGGATAATATCTTGTTACCTTCTGATAAGGCAGAACTGAGAAATAGTCACTTCTGTAAATCTGGTCAGTAACAGCAGAACTCTTCTTGACTTCAGCAAATTTGAACACCTTGGGTAATGCAAATCTGATCTGAAGGATTGAGATCGGCAGAACCTTGTCATTTGATATCTTCTCGATCAGGTTATTGTCATCTCCCTCTCTTACCGTATCATTTTCAAATTCTACTGAAATGTTCAATCCCTTATGCCAGAATCTTTTATAGATCAGGCTTACAAGGAAGTACAGAATAATTCCCACCAGTAGTACTATCAATAATTTCATCTTCTCAAACCCTCACTTAATATAAGTTTATTCGGTTTCTATACAATATACCGAATTTATTATACCATACTTTTTTTCAATTGTGTATACAATCTGACAAATTTAAATATAAATAAATCAATTATTTTTCAGCTTTTCCTGGTATTTTTTTGAGATGTCCAAAAGACCTCTGAAGAATTCAAGATAATACTCTTTGAACATATCATTTTTTATGTAGGAGCGATTCTTTTCAATCAGAGTTTTTTCCCTTGTCGCATCATAAATGGGGATGTTATTTTCCTTTTTGTAAAGAGCTATTTCCTTTGAGCATTCCATTCTCATCTCAAAGAGTTTTGCCATCTGCTTATCTATATCCTCTATTTTTTCTCTTGCTTGTGTAAGATCCATTTCATAATACCTCTCAATCTAAATTCCATTGGTAAATTTATCATATCTTATCGCATACGTCCAATAAAAAATAAAATCCGAAACAACTCCCATAAAATTAAAAACCGCGGACTTTTCGTCCGCGGCATTTTATCTTAAAATGTTTTCCTCATCCTCACTCGGTTCATAGAACCCTCTTATCATGCCATAGGATATGACATTTCCCGTTTCGCCGTTTTGTGAAATGTTTAGTTTGTTGAGTTTGTCACTTATATCTGTTCCTGTTGAATCCATATTGTATGCTATTGTTTCATTCTTCTCTTTTAGGGCAATCACATACACATCATATTCATGTTTTTCCGGAGGATAAGGTCCGACATATCCTGCCTCCTTGCCATCATATTCACCTTCCTTAAGTTCATTCTTATCTGTCAACACACACATGTGAAGCCAGTTGCTTGCATCCTTATCCAGCATGAATACCGCATAAACAGCAGCACCATCTACGGCTTCCCAGCTGAGTTCAGGAGAAACGTTCCCATGTCTTGAGCCGCATTCTTTCTTCCACATATCCCCGTCAAGACCCGTTGTACTGACATTAAACATCTTCAGTTCCTCAATATACAAAGTATCGCTCGCAGCTCCTCCATTTATCGCTTCATCATATTCCCTGTCTGAAATGTGTACTGCATTAGCTGTAAATATCATTTCACCCTCTCCTTTGTCGGAGCTCAGTTTCAAAGTAAGCTCACCCTCATCGGTAATGATCCCTTCCATGCATTTGAAATTCTGCTCTACAATGCCGTTTTCTCCGATCCACGTAAAAACACCGATTGCATTAGTAAAGAAAGGCTGTTGCTTAGGGCTATTGTTTTCATCATTTATAGCTATTGCGAAGAAGCCCATTTTGTTTTTAAATCTTATAAACAGCTGTCCGTTATCATCATTCTCGATCTTATCACCCATCCATGTCTTCAAATCATCGGTTTTAAGTGTCTCGCTCTTCCAACAACTACCCGGCAGTGCTTCATTATTTACATTCCAAGCTGTACAAGTCTCTTTTCCCTTGACCCACTGCGCATTATCCGAATCATATAAAAACTCAACATTCTTGCTGATGTTCTGCGGTATCATACCGCTTGGGTCACCTGCTTCGATATCCATGCTGACAGTATCCCTTGCCACATAATGCCTTCCATCCTCAGTTGTATCGATTGTTTCAAAGCTGTGTCCCTTGATTTCTAATAAGTTGTAAGCATCCATCTTACAGTCACTCATCACCTGCTCATCAGAGACAGATTCAGGAATTGTTGCATCCATTGTCTGAGCCTGCACATTTTCAGTATTTACTGTCAAAACATCCGTATTATCGCCAGTCGCGCAGCCTGCAAATAGTACAGTTCCCATGAGCATTATTGATAATATAAAAAATCCCGATAAAGATCCTTTTTTCATAACATACCTCCTGTTGTTGGATTCTATATGTTAATCATAAGTTCTTATCGAGACAAAAAATAGAAATATCTGCACAGACATCTGTAAAATCTGCACATACTATTGATTTCTGAACGCCTTAGGCGACATGCCTTCGTGTTTTTTGAATACCTTTGTAAAATAATTCTGATCCTCAAAACCCACTCTTGCGCTTACTTCTCCTATAGGGATCTGAGTCGTTGAGAGCAGCACTTTTGCCAGATCAAGCCGTAGCTTGAGCAGATAATTCATACAGGTCATCGATGATTCTTTCATGAATATGTCGTTAAGCTTGTTTCTATTTATGAGGAACGTTTTAGTAAGCCTCTCAAGATTGATATTCTCACCTATATGTTCATTAAGGTATTCAACTATCTCAGAAAACGACACAGAAGTTTCTGTATCCATATCTTTATCATCGCCTGAAGAAACAATAACATACGAATAGTTTATAAAATAGAGAAGTTCCATCAGAAAAGATCTGCTCCTGCAAGGCCAGAATCCGTCCTTCTGTCCCTTCAGCTGAGCATCGAGCGAACCTATGATATTCTTGACTCTCTCAAGACTGTTAAGAGATATCGGTATCACAGGTTTTGTAATATCGGCATTCGTAAATGGAAGTATCATTACATAATCCTGGTAGATTATCGTACCAAACTGATTGTCAAAATCATGTGCATCAATCCGTTCATATGAGAACTCATCTCTGACCGCTTTTGGATTAAAGAATACAATATCTGCTTTGATCTTCTCCATAATTTTATAATCAGCCTTATCTTTGTTGGACAGCAGTATAATCGCAGGTGCCTTTACTGTATAATCCCTGCCATTTATCTTTAGTCCCAAAGTTCCCTTCTCAACAGCCACTATCTTGTATGTAGTGTCATCATTGATATACTCAGGGAATCTGTCGTTCTTTTCAACATATATATCAACGATCCTGTCCCAGTCATCCCAGAAGCACTCCGTGTACAGCTTCATGTAATACCCCCGATCATTTACGTTTTTCAAAAAAATTGTTTAACTTTGCAAGTAATTCTTCTCTCTCGATAGTTTTCAAAAAATATCCCTCTGGTTTTAGTGCAACCACTGCCATAACGCTTTCCTTGTCACCCTTTCCTGTGAGAAAGATTACAGGTATGTTCTTTGTCTCCTCTTCGCTTCTTAGCATCTCTAAGACCTGCGGTCCTGTTGTTACTGGCATTTCATGGTCAAGCAGTATAAGATCTGCCTTGTTCTTTCCAAGCCACTTGATAGCCTGGAGTCCAGAATTGGCCATAGCGACCTTATATGTCCCTTTGAGCCATTCTCTTACAAGTCCGAGATACCCGGGATCATCATCAACGATAAGAACAGTCTTTCTAAACTCTCCGGATTCAAGCTTTCTAAACATTTCACTGACATTATCAACGAAAGCAGCATTGTCTATCGGTCTTTCATAAACAGCATATACAAGATCTCCCGAAACACGATCTTTTATGAATCTGATGGCGTTCCTATCGCCTACGGGTATCATCTGAACACCGTCTTCGATCATTTTTTCGCATAGGAAATGCAGCGCTGAATCCTGAGGCGTTTCTCCTTCATCCATATACATGACAACAAGTTTTGTATCGTTCCATTTCGAATTGATCTCGTTGACACCCCAGTGCACAAACTCGCATACCAAGCCGGCATCATTCAATTTTTTAAGCAATACCCTTACAAGAAAAGATTCTTTTTCTCCAGTGAACAACACTCGATTCATCGACAAGATTCTCCTTTATACCTTTGCAAACAACTCTTCCATGGCATCCCAGTCAAGCTTCTTCATGAGTTTTTCAAGTTCTCTAAATCTCTTAGCATCAGCTTTTGGCAGTTTATACTCATTAACCTGATTTACTATCATCTCCACGGAATCATAATCCATCTGAGGGATGACCTCTTTCAAAGCATTATATGCGTCCCTTAACTCATCCTCAGGGATCGTCTTTTTATCATTATTCTCTGTGTCGTCTTTTTTTATTTGCGAAAGCTTCACTTTAAAATCCATATACATCGACATCAGTTTTTCATTGTTTTCATCAATGAAATCTCTGTCACCATTCTTTCCGGCTTCTTCCATTTTTTCACAGAATGCAGACAGTTCATTAGCTCCTATTATTCGCGCACTTGTTTTAAGAGCATGTACTTTGATCGTATACAGATTGATATCATCGCCTTTATATGCACCATTAATAACATCTGCATTGCTATCAATAGTGTCATAAAAGCTCTCAAGGCTGTTTATGTATGTGATGACGCCACCGCTACATCTTATCCCGTCATCTACAGAAATATCCTTTATATCCTTAACCCATTTAAGATCATCCGGAAGATCAGAAGGCTCATGTTCCGCCTCATCTTTTGCAGGCTTCATCATGATATCCTCAGGAATATGCTTCATTATTGCCTTCTCAAGCGCTAAACTGTCAACAGGTTTTGCAAGATATCCGTTGAATCCTTTGGATCTGTAGAATTCATCACCACCTGCGGTTGCATTTGCCGTCAGAGCATAAACCGGCAGATCAGGCTTGATTTCCTTGATCCTAGCCATAGTTTCAATACCATCCATCCCAGGCATCATATGATCGAGCAGAACAACATTAAAATCTCCATGCTTGATCTTCTCTAAACACTCTTCCCCGCTTGCCGCTGTTGTCACATAGATCTTTGTTGCTTTCAGAAGTCCCTTTATTACAGTTAGATTCATTGGATTGTCATCAACAACAAGCACCTCAGCATCTGGAGCAATAAACTGCGGGACATAGGGGCCTCTTGCTTCTTGGCTTTCACGCTCATTGAACACGCCGATTCCTGTCGGATCAGATATTACCTGTTCAAGACTAAATATAAACTCCGACCCCTCACCATATACACTAGTACACTCAAGCGATCCGTTCATCATCTGAGCAAACCGTCTTGATATATCTAGTCCGAGTCCGGTACCTTGTATACCGCTGTTTTTTTCTTCATCCAGTCTCTCGTATGCCGTAAACAGTTTATCCATATCCTCCGGCTTTACACCTATTCCGGAGTCTCTGACTGATATCCTAAGACTGCAGACCTTTTCTCGTATTTCCTTAACAGACACTGTTAAAGAAAATCCACCGATATCAGTGTACTTAACAGCATTCGTCAAAAGATTCAGACATACCTGCTTGATCTTTCCGCAATCACCATAAAGCCTCTTGGGGAGTTTTTCGTCGATATCGACCGCAAATGTCAGATCCTTCTGTGCACTCCTCACTCTGATCATGGATATGATTGAGCGCAGAAGCTCAGCCGTATCGTATTCCTGTTCAACCAGATTCATCTTTCCAGATTCTATCTTCGACATATCCAAAAGGTCATTGATCAGATCCAAAAGAGATTCCGAAGCATGTCTTATATCCAGCGCATAGCCTATAACCGACATAGAATATGGTTTGGGGACATCAGATGTATCTTCCCTTAATATCATCTCATCCATACCCATAATGGTATTTATCGGGGTTCTTATCTCATGGGACATATTAGCTAAAAATCTGGATTTAGCTGTGTTTGCACGCTCTGCCTCCTCCTTAGCCAGCTGGATCTCGTTGTACTGTCTGCGGATGATGGTCCCTGACATAAAACGCCATACGATTATCCCGACAAGAGCAGCGATAAAGGCAACTATAAGTATCTTGAACACCAGCAGTTCAAATAATCTCGGTGTCTTAACAATACTAAATGTTTCATCTTGAAGAACTTCTCCCGTTCCCCTGTCAAGCACCTGGATATGAAGTATATAATTGCCATATTTGAGCCCAGTATACTCCAGTTGCGTAAGCTTACTCTGCTGTGCCGTTATTCCCGAATCCTCATATCCTTCAATAAACATTCTGATAGTCGGATTTGACATTGTATAATCCAAAATCGAAGGACTGATCTGTATACGGCCTTTTGAAGCAGGTATTACATACTTTCCGGATGCATCCGGAGTTATCTTTGCATCATCACATGTGATCGAACGAACAGCAAGCTTTATCTTTACAGATTCCTCAAAATAATGATTGATATTTACCTTGCTTACACCGCTTCTTCCTGAAATATATAATGATCCATCGCTATCAAGAGCACTGTATGAATTGCTCGAAGGCGTGCTTATAAGACCATTTGCTATGGTATATAAACCATACTCCTTGATCGTATTATCGATCATATCCTGTGCTTTTACGTAATATACTCCGTATGATGACAGTATCCATATGTTGCTATTGTCATCAAAATACATGTCAAAGTTGTTATTATACGGGAAAGAGTCCACATTTGTGATGACTCCATCCTTAAGATATTCTATGGAGTTTGACGTAATGATCCAGATGACTCCTCTTTCCTCATCCTTTTTTATCCTAAGGATAACATCACTCGTAAGGCCGTCTTCACGCCCAAACCTGCTTACTTTTGACCCTTCGATCATATATATTCCGTCGCCGTCACTTCCAGCAAGGATCTCGTCATTAAATCCTTCTTCGACAGTAAGAAATACTGTGTTTTCAACTCCGTCTTTTGCCCCTATTACCTTTACAACCTTTTCATTTTTGATCACCGCAAGACCGCCGTTAGTTGCAGCCAATACAGTATCGTCGTCTGTTATCTTAGTACATCTGACACTGTTATCAGGCATTCCGTTATTCTCGGTAAAACTAACAAGCGTGTTATCAGGCTTAACACAGACCAAACCTTTATCATTCGTGTAAGTTGATATCCAGAGATTACCTTTTTTATCTTCCATTATGCAACGGATCCTGGTATCTGCAAAATGCTTTGACAGCATCTTTTCTACTTCTGTCATATCACTGTTGATGATATGCAAGCCTGTATCAGTTCCGATATACAGCATATCATTATGTATGCACGTAGCATTGACAGAGATGTTTTCAATCCCTGCCATATCATTTATATCTAGGAAGTTATTTGCTACTATCTTCATGACACCCTGTCGAGAAGAAGCAAACCACAGATTTCCCTGATAATCAGCCGTGACCATATCAATGGAATTATTCATAGGTACGTCTCTAAGAACACGAAACCGGTTATGTTCATCTATATATCCGGTATAGTGCTCGGACGTGATCCAGATTCTGTTGCACGCATAGTTTATGCAGTATATATCGTTTGCCGGAGAAACGGTGATCTTTTCAAGATTGCCCAAGCTATCCCCAAAGTTGCCGTAATATACAGCATCAGCTTCTGTTCCGATATATACCTTTCCCTGGTTGTTTGGGTCAGCAAATACACAGGAAATCTTCTCTATCCCCAATGATTCGTTTGTATAGAATGAATCTACTGCCCCATCTACTATCGAAAAAATCTCACCATCCTTTGTATTGCCATATATAGTCCCCTGTGAGTCAGAACTCATGTTTTCAATCGTTTTGCTGATTATCCTGTCATCTTCCAGATTTACAAGACCTGTCTCATCTACATATGATATCCCGCTGGTGGAACCTATATACACACGTCCATTGTTATCTTCAGCAAATGAACGTATAGATGATGATGGCAATCCTTCCTTGTAAGTAAATCGTATGGTCTCTCCGTTATTCAAAACCACCACACCGTTGTCATTTGTACCTACCCACAAACGCTTTTTGCTGTCTTCAAACATAGTCCTTCCACTTGTAAGGCCGTTTGTAGCATCCATTCTCTCGAACAGTGTCCCGTCATATCTTATGATACCGCTATATCCGCCTATCCATACATATCCGTCACTTGTACAGTAAATAAAATTGGCATCACTTGTTGGCAGACCGTTGGTTGCATCATAAATCACACAGGAGTATCCGACTCCCGATAACTGTCCGGTTACGGCATACCCTCCTCCGACATTTACTTCTGTCTGTGATGCAAATGCACCATTTCCAAAAAGCAAAAACATACTCAGGCAAATAAGATATGAAATTATTTTGATCTTCTTAACCTTCATTACTGCCTCCGCTATCCAATATCATGATATTTCTTGAGTATAAGTTTGACTTGCGGTAATGATTCCATAAATACCTCTACGCATTTGGGATCAAAATGCGCCCCAGAACCCTCTTCTATTATTTCCAGCGCTTTTTCGAGCGGGAAAGCAGGTTTGTATACTCTCGGTGATGTTAATGCATCAAAAACATCAGCGATAGCCATAACACGTGCTGACAAAGGTATAGTCTGACCTTTTAGGCCTTCAGGATATCCCTTTCCATCCCAGCGTTCATGATGATAAGCTGCCATATTTCTAGCTTCTTTAAGATAATTCTCGCCATTGACAGTACTGATAGCCTGTTCCATGATCTTTTTTCCTGCAGTAGTATGTGTCTTCATGATGGCAAATTCTTCATCAGTAAGCTTCCCCGGCTTGTTTAGTATCGCATCCGATATATTGATCTTTCCTACATCATGCAATGGTGCCGACATCTCAACATCCGCAATATACTTATCCGTAAGTTTTTCGGTGTAATATCCATGTTTTTTCAGTCCTTCGAGGATTATCCTTACGTATGCAGCTGTCTTCTGGATATGCGCTCCCGTGTCGGAATCACGATTTTCAACCATGTCTGCCATGGTTATGATAAGTCCGTTCTGCATCTTTGCGGTAGCATCTGCATAGTATCTTATCTCGCGCAACTGTTCCGCAGTTGATTTTGCCATTCCGCACATAGCTTTATAAAGCTTCTCTACCTCATCTCCGGTATTGATTCCTAGACTTCCCAGTTTTCTCACATTTTCGTCAAGATGCTCCTGATCTTCACTGCCTATCATAAAGGCTTCAACAGAATGAGCCATGCTTCCTATCGGATAAATAAGATAATGTCCGGATACCCACAGACCATATCCCAGTATCAGTATAAAGAATCCCGAAAAGACCATAAGCGTCTTTTGTCCGTATTCCCTCACATATCCCGCAAGATATGACATTGAAACGTCTGCACCGGCATAAGCCACTGTTTTTCCTTTTGCATCGCGTACCGGATAATAGGCTGTCAAAAGCCACCCAAATGTATCATTTGATTCAATAGGTTCAATCTCTTCTCCTTTGAGAAGTGCGTCCATCTGTGCCTGAAAGGCCTCCTCCACTTCTACTCGTGTTCCGGGGTCATTTCCCATTACATTCTCTTCCAGATTATCCACATCAAACACGAAATAGCATCCGTCCTGCCTTATCTTGACAACATACAGATACTCGACTCCGTTGGAGTTTGAACGGATCTTTTCAAGTATGTCAAGAGTTTCTTCATATCCAGGTGTCTGTCTCCCGTTCTCAAGATACTCGTTAATCATATCCGCATCTACTTCAGATGCTGCAAATTTTGCAGCATTGAGTGCGTTGATAGTATATTCCTTTCTTGTATTCTCAAACTGCAAGTTAATACTGATCGTAGCCATAATTATGGTAAGCATGACCATAGCAAAGGAGAGTAGTACAATTATCCTAATCCTAAGTGAATGTATCCCGCCTTTACGGGACTGCCTGTTAATATCATCGACTTCTTCATTTGTCAGCGGATTCTGCTTCCAGCTGCTAAACCATATCTCATTGACAGTGTCCTTAGGCATTAAACGAATGATCATAAATGCAATAACGATCGAAGCAGTCTTATCAAGAAGGTTTAAAACTATATTAAGCAGCGTCGCACACATGAAGTACCCGATATTTGATGATCCGGCCATTATCCTAGCAGATTGAGCCACATCCTCAAACTGCGGACCTCCAAGAAGAAGCCACTGAAAAAGTGTTCCTACCCCGCCTCCGATAAATGCCAGTAACATGATCAGCAGTACTGATGTGCTCTTCTTTTTATATTTTTCCTTTCTTACGTACGATGAAACGCATATTGCGATCAATACACCAATCAAAACATAATAAAGAGAATACTGATTAAAGAAACTGCAAAAAAAGCTGGTCGCCACAGCAGTTACAATACCCGGCAGAGCTCCCGCAATCGATGCAACAAGTATCGTTCCTATTGTGTCCATATATAATGGCAAGTGAAAGTAATGGCATATAAATGCCAGCAGAACATTTATACATATTCCTGCAACCTCGATTGCCAGACGTCTGGTCAGGTTTTTATCAGGTTTGTGTATGCGAGTTTTCACTAATTCATTCATCTGTATCAATCCTCTTTCCAAAAGACATTAGATACATCATTGTAACCAATATCGAAAAGCGTATTCTTATCCAGTTAATAGCCTCAACTTGCAGCCATTAATGAACAAAATGATCAATAATTTAAAGCATGATCCATTTATTAAGATGTATTTAGGGGTATAGTTTTAATCAGAAATGGGTAAATATACCAAGATATATAAGTTCACACGCTTTAGAAAGAATAAGATATGATTTCACATTGATAAACATCGTAAAACTTCTTAATCCCTGTCTCATGCGAAGAAACAACCAGTTTCGCCCTCATTCAGCAGTCTGCTATCACAACTATGTCACCAATCGGTGAATAATCATAAAAATCCAACTGCAACCCAACCCCCGAGTTATTTTATTATTTCCAATTTATTATCAAATCTTTAATATTTTATTATACCAAAAAAAGAAACAGATTAAAATCTCTCAATAACGCCTTCAAGACCTTTTTCATCATAAATCTGCTTATAATAATCCACTTCTTTACCAATGATAGCATCGATAGCTTTCATGCTCAGCAATTCAACAGGTGCCTTATCATCTGTAAGCAGATGATCTCCCGCTTCATAGGCAGTAAGAGCCCCATCCACACGTTCCATCATGTTTCTCAGACTGCCTTCCTCTTCCAAACTGTATCCTTTTTCAAATCGCTCTATGATATCGGGATTGCTGGAAGCATACAATTCCCTGTTTGTTCCGTTATATACATCTGCTGTATAAACCGATTCAAAGACCTTGGATATCGTATCCGCAAGATAGGCATTTATTCCGTCTTCACCATCTGAGATCATATTCATATTCACTACCATAACGCCATCATCCGTAAGGTGCTCTTTTACAAGCGAAAAGAATTCAATCGAAGACATCTGAAAAGGGATCGTTATATCCTGATAGGCATCCACCATTATAACGTCGTATTTCCTGTCGCTATCCAATCCATGAAGGTATGCTCGTCCGTCATATGTTGTAACCCTGATATCATTTGGCAGTTCAAAATACTCATGAGCAAGGTCAGTTATCCGCTCATCAATCTCAACTCCCTCGACATTCACATTGGTAAAATACCGATTGCACTGGGTAGCGAATGTTCCTGTCCCCATCCCCAGTATAAGAATATCAAGATCTTCCTTTTCCCCCACTCCTGCCATGAAAGGAGCAGCCATCGCATAATCATAGTACATGCCTGTCAGCGTCTTTTCTTTCCTGTATACCGACTGGACTCCAAACAATACATTTGTCGAAAACACCACCTTGGAATCATCCTCATAGACCTGAAGATAATTATAGATAGATTCGCCCTCGTATGTCAGATCATCTCTCCAGAAAGCAAATGAATCGCCGTGTCCAAAGATACACGAAGCTGCAAATACTATGATTGCAATTATTGCTGCAACTGATTTCTTTTTGCTTGAAGCAAAATATACAATGGCAAGCAATAGCAATATACCAGAAAATATCAAAAATGTGATATTGGTTCCAACAGCCGGAATGCTTATAAACGTCGGCACAAATGTACCTATGATGCTTCCGATCGTATTAGCGGCATTTAAATAGCCGACAGTCTTTCCGCTGTCATCAAGACTGTCTACAGTATATTTGACAAGCGACGGCGTAACTGTTCCAAGCAAAAACAGCGGAAAAACAAAAACAACCATACACGCTGCAAATGCTGCTATTACCAGAAAATTTGTGTTTATTGTAAATACCAGCAATGCGCTTATTCCCAGAATTATGTACTTACCGGCAACAGGTATCAGACCTATCCATATAGCAGCTATTATTATTCTTTTATATAGCCTGTCCGGATTTGGATCTTTATCTGCCCATCTTCCTCCCATAATATTTCCCAGCGCCATAGCGATCATAATAGTACCTATGATTATGGTCCACACGATCTGTGATGAACTGAAATAAGGAGCAAGTAATCTGCTCGCTCCCAGTTCCACTGCCATAACTGACATTCCGGCAAAAAATTCCGTAAGATACAGATAAGTCTTATTCTGTAGTATTTTATTCATAGTATTTCTATATCCTCTGTCTCAATCTGATCGATGCTCATTGCTTGAGTCGCATCATCAATATACTGTTCAAACCCGACCAGTGCAGCAAACGGTGAAAACTGTGCAGCCCTGTTGAGCATAGACATATGCGGTCTTGTTTTTGACTGATAATGCTCATGATCTATTATATCACTGTATTCACTCATTTTATATCCTCCAGACTACTCAGCGTTATGTCCGCCTATCTGTCTGTTCCTTTCTCTTGCTGTGGCTTCATCGCGAAAACTCGTTCCTTTGACAATTGCATTCTTTCCATATCTCTTTTTTATCTCAAGAGTAGCTTTTTGAAGAGATCTTTCTCTACTCAATCTTTCCTGAAGTTCTTCTTTTCTTTTCTGCTCTTCTTCAAAGTCAGAAAAAAGATCTAGCTGAACATACTCATCTTCCTTTTTAGCATCCTCTTCCGTCATAAGTCTGCATGATGTCACCGAAAGCCTTCGAATAAAGAGGTTTTCATCAACCACCTTGTCATATTCCCGAATAAACGCATCGGTGATAACAGATGATGCCGATGTTTTAATATTTAGATTTATAGTTCCTCCCGCA
Source organism: uncultured Lachnospiraceae bacterium (assembly GCA_902789785.1). GTDB lineage: Bacteria > Bacillota > Clostridia > Lachnospirales > Lachnospiraceae > Colinaster. Next base: position 10,192 of record CADAPR010000006.1, on the reverse strand, counting down.
TGCTTTGGAACATCCCTACCGTACCTGTCCTTTTTTACCTCTCCATCATAATTCTTGTGATCCGTGTCGTTTTTAAATGTGTTCGCATCATATCCGACATAAAGGTTAAGCTGGTCGGTCACAAGCCCCTTCTCAACAAGATCGAGTGACAACTGATCTGCCATTTCCATGACGACAGTTCTGGCTTCATCTTTCGAATACGGTCTTTTAAGCACCTGTCCTGTTGAGTAGGATGTTTCCTTTGGTCTGTACTTTTTAATGTATTCTATCGTACACGGTTCCCAGCCCCATGCATGATCGATAAGAAGTTCCGCATTCACACCGAATTTCTTGTACAATGCATCCTCATTATGCTCTGAGTATGCTGCTATATCACCCATGGTGTACAATCCCATCTGTTCCAAACTTCTTGCAGTTCCGCCGCCCACTCTCCAGAAATCGGTGATCGGCTTATGCGACCATAGTTTTTCTCTGTAGCTATGCTCGTCTAATTGAGCTATTCTGACTCCGTTCTCGTCTGCCGGTATATGTTTTGCCTCTATATCCATTGCTATCTTAGCCAGATACAGGTTAGTACCTATTCCTGCTGTCGCAGTTATCCCGGTGGTGTTCAATACGTCGCTTATGATCATTCTCGCAAGTTCATGAGCGTTCATCTTATAGGTATCAAGATACGCCGTGACATCAATAAACACCTCATCGCATGAATAAACATGAATATCCTCGGGAGCAACATATTTCAGATATATCTTATATATGTTAGTACTGTACTGCATATAAAGTGACATTCGCGGTTTTGCCACTATGTATTCTATCTTTTCTTTTCTCACTGCATTGAGCTGTCCGATCTTCTGAACAACCTCAAAAAGCCTGGCTCGTCCGGGTATTCCATAAGCCTTTAATGACGGTGATACAGCCAAGCAGATCGTCTTCTCGGTCCTTGAGCTGTCAGCAACGACCAGATTGGTAGTAAGCGGATCGAGATTTCTTTCCATACATTCAACCGAGGCATAGAATGATTTCAGATCGATTGCTATATAAGATCTATTTATCACTTGCGTCTCCTTTTAATCATCTGTCTAAAAACATATCTTTTAAGCAGGGCATTGCAGTTTTCAAAATGAGCCGTGTCTTTAGGCTCCACCTGTTTGTCTGCATAGATGATCTTTTCAAATACCCCTATATATGACACCAGCTCATGTGTAATGCTTTCTGTCGCTCTGTTTTCAAATTCAGTCAGAGTTTCACCCTCTCTCAGCTTAAGGCCTATACGTCTTAGCAGTTTGAGATTTCTTTCCCACATAGTCATTACTTTCTCCCGCTGACTCATCCTTCTGTATCTGATCGTTTTATAAAGAATTTCAAAAATCCAAAAGACAACGATAAAAGCAGCGACCATCACAAGAGGCATATAGAATAATCTAAGATCAAAGGTTCTTTTGTCCTTTGTATCATCGCTTAGATCTGACATATCATTCATTTCACTATCGATTGTGGCATTCTTGTATTTTTCGCTGTAATAATCTGTTTTGTCACCGACGGTTTTATCACTTACTGCCCAACCCGAAGGCTTTTTAAACCCAGGAGTAGGTTCAAAACCAAGCCATCCGAAGCCATCTATGTAAGCCTCAGCCCATGCATGAGCTCTATCTGACATGACCTCATCTTCTTTACCGGTAGTCATGCAATCATATCCCTGTATATATCTTGCTGGAATTCCCTGCGCCCTGGCCATAAGCACAAAAGCCGTTGCGAAATGAGTGCAGTATCCGCTCTTCTTGTTAAATATCAGATAGTCAACAAAATCCGCTCCTGATCTTATATCTTCAGGAAGTTCACCAGGATCTGTAGTATATTTGAATTCAAGGAGATACTTTTCGATGCGTTCAAGTTTTTCATAATCTGTATTTGCTCCATCTAAAACTAAATCCAGTTCTCTCATAGTCCTGTCTGACAGGTTGGGATCGCTGGCGTAAACATCATAAATATGCTCTCTGTAACTATTATATCCTTCAATAGTAAACTCGGACATATCTTCAGATGTTAATTCAGCCTTTGCACTTTCAAGAACTTCCTTGTCAAATATCTTATCTTCATTTACCAACTCTTCAAAGCCTTCAAAACTTCTGTTTATCCTGTAATATCTGACCTTATACAAAAGTTTCTTACTGCGCGAAAAACTGACATCCCCGCCCACCTGTTCAGTCTCTGCATCATTAATTACAGAAAGGGATTTTTCAGGAGTAAACGCATGCTTTGTTCTGACACCGACACAGTTGATATAGATATAATCATTCTTAAGATAATCAGCGATATTTGCTGGATCATGACTGATAACAGCACCGAGTGTCTCGAGTACATCATACATCTTGTAATCGATCAAAGATAAATCATTTTTTATCCATCTTTTCCCGTCAAATGAATCAAACGACTTTCCAGCCAGATAAAGAGTACCCTTGCTCATTGTATTTCTTGAAATATCCAAAACCTTGTACGGACTGGATGAGATCTCTCCGCTTATCCCTCCTTTATCGGAAAATCCTATCTTGGCTTCATCATGGTCCCAACTTTTCTTTATATCAAGAGACTGAACAATAATCTCATACCTTATCCTGGCTGCCTTTGCAAAGCTTTTAACAAATCCCCAGTCATATGGTTTGTCAGGAGCCTTAATAAAAAACAACAATAGGAACAAAACAGCCACAAATGGAAAAACATAAACAACATGCGGCTTGAGTTTTATATCACCTTCCTTGTTCCAGCGAAGCTGGATTTCCTCTATAAGTGTAACTATTGCATAAAGGAAAAACATCAGTACTACACATTTCGAAATTATTACATGTCTAAAAAGGAAGACCAAAAGGGCGATGACTCCGGCAGCTAAAAAGACAATCTTTATCTTCCTGTATCTTTCGGCAATCTTCTCTGCCAAAAGACAGCCTATGCCAATCAACATCACCCACAATATCCATTTATATTCACGGATAAAGCTTGCTCTCGTCTCTTCTCCCATTGTGATCATAATTCCGACGATAGCTGTAATAATGATACCGGTCATTATAGAGCGAGACCTTGATTTTATGTGTATATAAACTACCGGAAGCACTCCGAAAGCGAGTACAAGAACATATAAGAGCACACCATTCTCTTTACCAGCTCCTGTGATCACAGATAAAGCCAAGATGAGGCAAAGCGGAATAACATGAATAAGATCATATAAAATCTCTATCATCACATCACCTCCGTAAGGTCGGAATCTGTGGTTATTCTTACCATGCTTGTCCTTGTCATAAGCTGTGATGAATACTCACAATTTATGTCATCCGAAATTATGTAAACCACCATTGGGATATTGTTCTTTCCTATCTCCATAGCTGTATTCGCCAGAATTTCATCCCATTTATGCACAATCATAAAGACCGCTTTCTTCATAAATACCGTCTTACTGTCCATAATATTACGACAGAGCAGTTCATCTGTATGTGCCTCATCAAAAACAAATGATGACATTTTCTCATAGAACTCTTCAAATCCTTTGTTCTTGTCAACGACATTCTCTTCAAAAGAAGTTCCTTCATAATAAGTCGATACCGGTATACCTCTCTCTGAAAAAAAGAGATTGAGAGCTATTGCCGCTTCAAGAATCTTATTTTCAATCGGCAGATATTCTTCGATCCTGTTGCTGACTCTGCAAGAATCCATAATGATACCCACGCCCTGTTGCTGTTCCCCTGTTTTTTCGCGGACCATGAACTTACCGATATTGGCACTGACTTTCCAGTTCATCATCCTGATATCATCCCCTACAACATATTCACGAGAGATGACGTCCGGTTCGTTCTGATTGACTCTTGAGTCCCTGACAGCACTCATAGCAATATCAGCATGTAACAGTTCCGTAAGATGGACTATATTGGGTCTGACCGTGACTCGAAATGGTTCTCTGTTTTTATATGTGATCGAAAACAGCCTGAAAAAGTCCTGTATCACAACCTTTTTGATTCCGACTTCATATTCTCCCCTGTATTTGCATACAATGTCAGTCTGTTTTTTTATGCCGATCTTAGGGCGAAGCTCATATTCAGTTTTATCATCAAGACCGCTTATCGTGGAAAAAGTTGAATAGAATAATACCCTGACACCTGAGAAACTGATTGCACTCTCATTTTGCAGAGTAAAATAGAACGTGGCCGTATTGTTGCATACAATGTCACGCGCATCGATATTCTGATATATCTTAAACAGAAGATATACGCACAATATATACAGAAGGGATATTATCGGAATCAGCGAAAAGAGAATAAACAGTCCGTAGCTTATCTGTCCTCCATAGAAAGAAATACCGATCAGCGACAATACCCATAAGATCAATAATATGATACGGTTTCTTTTCATGAGGATCACTCCATAGGAATCTTTGCCTTAATGACCAGACTCTTTAATATACTGTCAATATCCTCTTTACGTATCTTTGCCTCGGGAGTTAATGTCAATCTGTGATGCAATACATTTACAGATACCGCCTTAACATCATCAGGCTTAACGAAGTCACGACCGTCAAGAAACGCTTTGGCGCGTGAAGCTGCCACAACAAAGAGCATGGCTCTAGGACTAGCCCCAAGAACAAATCTGTTTTCGTTGCGTGTAAGTTCTATTATCTCCTGAATATACTTAAGCACAGCATCACTTACATAAACATCATTTACCGTTTTTCTGAGAGCAAGTATATCCTCACTACTGCAGATACTCTTTACTTCGTCAACAGTCTTTCCCTCAATATGGTTCTTGGCAAGACGAATCTCTTCATCAGCCGTAGGATAGCCTATCGACAGTTTCATCATGAATCTGTCCATCTGAGCTTCAGGAAGCGGATATGTTCCCAGGTATTCGACCGGATTTTGCGTAGCGATTACCATAAAAGGCTGGGGAAGTTCTAAATCAACTCCATCCACGCTAACCTTTCCTTCTCCCATAGCTTCCAGCAGGCTGGCCTGAGTTTTCGGAGATGTCCTGTTGATCTCATCGGCAAGTATCATTTGGTGCATCACGGCACCCTCTTTATATTCAAATTCACCAGTCTTCATATTGTAAATTGATATCCCTACAACATCCGAAGGCAGTGTATCAGGTGTAAACTGTATCCTTGCAAAACTTAGATCTATGGATCTTGACAGTATCTTTGCAAGTGTCGTCTTGCCAACGCCCGGAACATCCTCAAGAAGGATATGCCCGCCTGCCAAAAGGCATATCAGCACATCCTCTATTACTTCTTCCTTGCCTACAAAATACTCGCTTATCTGAGCCCTCAATCTGTTAATCATGCTGTTTTCCCCTGAAATAAGTTAGTATCATTATAAATGAAAACTATTACTGGCGATAGCTTTTTGATAAATGTTTTTAGTCAAAATTATATTTCAATCCTGAATGATTTGTATTATACTTCTTTAAAACATTACTCACGGAGGTACAAAAAAATGACAAAAGCAAGATCAACTACACTCAGGATAACACTTACAGCCGTTTTTATGGCTTTAAACATAATCATGTCATCTTTTGGCATTCCCGTGCCGGGCGGACATCTTTATCTGTGTGATGTCGTAATATGCCTAGCATCAATTCTCTTAAATCCGTTTGAAGCGTTTGTTGTAGGAGGTGTGGGATCATTTTTGGGAGATATGCTTTTCTACCCTCTTCCAATGTTCGTATCTCTTGTTACGCATGGTCTTCAAGCCGTTGTGATCTCACTGATCTCGCATAAAACATTAAAATCTCATCCAAAGATCGCATCGTCTATCGGTGTAACGATCGGAGGAATAATCATGGTCACCGGCTATACACTAGGAAAGATATACGTATACAGTACATTTGAATATGCTATGCTCAAGCTACCCTATGAGATCGCTCAGGCTGGATTGGGTGCAATACTCGGCTCTGTCCTTTGCTGGCATGCCGGTATCCATAAGTTCTTTAAAAAGATCACTGAGAGCGCAGATTAATACTTAATCTGACATTGCTCACCACTATACCAGCAATAACAAGTAAGGCTCCGATAATAACACTTAAAGACAGTTTTTCTTTATACCAGACTATGCCTATGAAAGTCGCGGCAACTGGTTCGATCGAAGCTATGATCGAAGCCTGTCCGTTCTCAACTGCCTTAAGTCCAATAGTATATGTCAGATACGGAATTATCGTTGAAACAAGCGCAAAAATGAGTGCCAGCACAAAGCTTTCGTAAGAAGAAGTAACAACATCTGCTACTTTTATACTGTCTGCAAAGAATACAGTTGTAAATGTAGCAAAAAGGAACGTATAAAAACTGATTGCATATGAATCATATCCCCGTTCTATGGCAAAACGTGAAAATATAGAGTACAATGCATATCCAAGTCCCGCACCTAAACCGATAAAAAGAGTTGGTAAAGTCAGTTTTTCCGAATTCGAAAAAACTCCCGTAACAAATATCAAGCCCATAAATGCAAGAATCAACGCAATGATTTTTGTCGTTGTTAATCTCTCCTTGAAACAGATCGCTGATATTATCATTACGAATGCCGGAGCCGTATACAGCAAAATAGCCGCTACAGAAAGCGACGTAACAGTTATCTCCTTAAAATAACACATATTAAAGAATACAATACTAAGGATACCTGTTCCGAAAAAGCACCATATATCCTTTAGCCTGATCTTAAAGAGTCTCTTATCCTTTATCAGCAAAACCACCGCCATAAAGACGGTGGTAAGAATGGCTCTTAAAAAAACAATATCCCACGTAGTAAGTCCCATTTCATTAAACGGCCTTACAAACAGACCCATACAGCCCCATAGAATTCCTGCGGTAAGTATCAGTATCATACTTACAGTTTTCTTTCTGTCTTTCAAAATCTTATCCCCTTAATCAGAAATCTACTATCGGCTTTAAGCCGTATTGCTCGAGCGAATCGCTGATATCGATTATATCATAATGTTCGTTTTCTATGTAGAACTCCCATATCTTATCTTCAAGTATGCTGTCAGATATGGCATAACCTGCTCTTTGGAGCATATCTTTGGTCTCATCCAGATTGAGTTTAAGACCGATACAGAACTGAAATGCAGTTCTCTTATCTGGTTTGTAGATATCCGGCTTCTTTTTAACATTGTGAACAACATGTTTTGAAACCCATGCCGTGCTCTCAAGCTCAGTCAAAGTTATCCCCTTAACATCCGACATATAAAGAAGATATACCCCAAACGGATCAGATATGTGTTTGAGCCTCTCTTTAAGAGCTGACTGATCAACAGGCTCAATATAGTCTTCCTCATCGATATAAGCACTTTCTTTTGCCGCATATAAGTTACATGCATCATCCAACGCATTGGATTTAGGTGCAGCTTTCATAGCTGAACCCATTGCCATGAAAGCCTGTCCGAAAGCAGCCTTTAAACCATATGATCTTTTTTCTTGTTCAGGTCTTGTGATCGGGCTCAGTATACTACGCAGCTTATCAGATAATCCAGTGATACCATCAGATGATGGTACCACCAAAAAAACTTCCATTTCAGGATATGAAAGCTTATCACTTATCACATCTATTGCTGTCCTTAATGCATATGCTCTCTCTATGTCACCTACATTCAGTTTTATGGCTATAGAAGCTATATGCCTCTCATGTGCAGATTCAAGTATTGCTTTACACTCGTTTCTTATATTAGCTACATCAGATGCTTTAATTTCTTCTATCGTTTCATTATTGATTGCTATACTGTTGTTTCTTATGATCTTTAATGACATTTCCTACCTCATGTCAGATTCATTTATGTCTCTTTTTGTAATCTTCTCTTACTGGAGCCATGCACTCATCAAGCTCCATATCAAATTGCGCGGATGCCTTGCAGTTTCTGAAAGCGCTCACAGCACGTCCGAGTGTAGCATAATTAAGTTTGGTTCCTGCACTGTCGCATTCATAATTGAATGCCCTGCTTGCAGAAATACCGAATTTTCCAGCTTCCTTAGCTGCATCGATATTTGCGCCCAAAAAGATGAATTCCCAGCCGTTTTTCTGCTTCTTTTCAATCATCTTCTTTACTTTGGCGTAGTCATATTTACGGCTTGAATTCTCCATACCGTCAGTTGTGATAATAAACATAGTCTTTTCAGGTTTATCCTCATCTGCAGCATTCTTATGGATCTTGCCTATATGATGTATCGCTCCTCCAACAGCATCCAATAAAGCCGTACATCCTCTTACATAGTACTGCGAATCTGTCATTGGCTCTATTGTATCAATAGAAACCCTGTCATATATGACATCACTCACATCATCAAAAAGCACTGTCGATATATAAGCCTCTCCTTTTTCCTTCTTCTGCTTCTCAAGCATTGAATTGAATCCGCCTATAGTATCAGCTTCAAGCCCTCTCATAGAACCGCTTCTGTCAAGAATGAAGACCACTTCTGTTAACCCTTTACGCATATTGTATTCCTCCTTTTATTGAATCATGTTTGATTTATCTGATGATTCAACTTTACAACATGCTTAAATTGCGACGGTTGTTTTTCAAACAACCATACTCAGATCATAAGAATATTAACAAGAAGTCCGCATAAAACAGAAAATAGGATCACATACAACCAGTAATATATAAAGTGTCTGATTCCCAGCACAACCTTAAGAGCACCCAGATTAGTTATCTTTGTGGCAGGACCGGTGATCATAAAAGCTGCTGCGCTTCCCAGGCTCATGCCGTTTTCAAGCCACATCCTAAGTATCGGAATAGTGCCTCCTCCACATACATACAGGGGAACGCCGATTGTAGAAGCCATGAGTACACCCCATGCCTCATTTCCGCCGAACATAAACGTAACTGCATCCTGTGGGATATATCTCTGAAACATAGCAGAAAGCAAAACACCTACTAAGAAATATCCACCTGTTGCCTTTACATTTCGGTAAAGGTTCTTTAAAAAACGCATGAACAGGTTTGGATCAGTATCCTTGTTCTTTGGTTCATCAAAACTTGCGAATGTAAAGAAAGAACTCTTTTTATAGAATAAGCGTATTATCACGCCTGCACTTATCCCGCACAGAAAGCACGTTACTATCCTTATAAACAGCACTTTTAATCCAAGTGCAGCACTATATATAATAAGCTGCGGATTAAGTAAGATCGAGCTCATCATAAATGCGGCCAGCCATTCATCTCTGATGCCGCTTTTTGAAAATGAAGCAGCAATGGGAATGGTTCCGTACATACACAACGGGGAAGCCACTCCAAGCATTGAAGCAAGGACTATCCCCGTAAAACTACTGCCATCACTGTTCATTTTTCTCATGGCACCGTGTATCTTATCCTTAAAGAATACAGATACTACACTGCCTATGATCATACCGATCACCCAATAGCTGAATATCTGATGAAGCTGAACGGAAAAATAATACCAGATATATATAAACTCTCTGCTAATTATCTCCATCTTTGGCCTCATCAAGATCAACTATCTCATAAGCTCTGTTTCCAAGTCCTATTCTCTCAGCATGCGTCAGTATATGTATGCCGTTAAGACTTGTTATCCTGTTCTGCAATGATGCCCCGTCTTGGGCTTTAAATATCAGATCTACACACGCCTGATCAAGCGCTACAGGATCGTTCGAAGCCAGTATACCTATATCATGCATATCTACTTCTGCCGGAGAAGATACACAGTCACAATCTACTGACATACGATTCATAACACTTATAAATGTAATATTGTCTCCGTGTCCTTCATAATCATAGACTGATTTGGCAGCCTCTGCCATAGACTCGGTGAATGTATCCTGATTTGTTGTGAGAGCAGCCAGTGTTATAGTTGGCTTTTTGAGCTTACCTCCCGAATGTATCCTAACCTTGCCCTCACGCGAAGCAATACCTATTGATATATTTTTTAACGCACCGCCAAATCCTCCCATGGGATGACCTTTAAAATGCGTGAGTACAAGAACATAGTCATAGTTTGCGAGGTTTTTACCAACCCAGTTCTCTTTAAGATTTTTGCCGCCCTCAACAGGTATTGATATGTACCCGTCTCTGTCCATAATGTCCACATCTGCTATATCGGTAAAGCCATGATCCTTTGCAACCTGCATATGCATTGCTGTATCTGCTCTTTTTGAACCCGAATATGCCGTGTTGCACTCTATTATGGTCCCGTCTACACTCTGAACAAGAT
>CADAPR010000005.1 GCA_902789785.1 uncultured Lachnospiraceae bacterium | reverse complement strand
GCAAGAAAATCTTCTCTTTCTTTTTCGCTCATTCGATCATTCTGTATGAGAAGTCTTATATCATCATCGCTGTATCGCTTAGTATATGATTCAAATACATTGTCAAGGAAACTGTAGGACGGAAAGAAAACCATATATCTTCCATTGCGAGCGCTCACTATCTCATGAATATATCCTGCTATCTTTTCATACTGAGCCTGTCCTCGTTCGGTATATCTTGTCGTTACACCCTCGGCAAGATAAAGCCCTCTCTTGCTTAGATCAAATGTGGAATTTGCATAGACTTCATAATCTGTCTCTTCACCGCCCAAAAGGCTCTTGTAATACTGTATGGGAAGCAGTGTCGCGGAAAACAGAATGGAGCTTACTCCCTTTCTCATGCACTCGCTCAGATTCCCAGACGGATCTACACAAAACAGTCTTAAAACAAATTCATCCCTGTTTTTAAATCCGTAGATGATATACTTGTCATCCATCAGTTCATATATATACAGAAGATGCGATATCTCAAAATAAAACTCGAGCACCTCTTCTCTTACGGATGAGGGCTGTTCATTTTCCAGAAAATGCATCAGTCTGTCATAAAGCCTTTCAGCACTTCTTAAAAGGCCTGATATGTCTTCAAATATCTTGTAACTGTTATGAGATTCATCAAGTTCTCTTCTTAGCTTGAGCATCTCTTTGTTGCAGCTTTCAAGTCTTCTTGAAAGAGTAGCATCCATTCCCTTTACGGCTCTTTTGATCTTCAGGATATGTTCCTTGTATAGATCAGCGCTGTACATGCTCCTTCCTCTATCCACAAGGTTATGAGCTTCATCTATGAGAAAGATACTCTCGGGCTGCTTTCCCTCCGCAAAGAATCTCTTGAGCGATACATGAGGATCAAACAGATAATTATAGTCACAGATGATGGCATCGCAAAACAGACTGACATCAAGAGCGAATTCAAACGGACACACATTGTATTTTAACGCATACTCCTCAAGTGTCTCTCTGTCATAGTCCTCTTTGTGAGTCAGAAGATCAAACATTGCATCATTGACTCTGTCAAAATGACCTTTTGCGTACGGACAGGCTTCGGGATTGCATACTCGCTCCTCCATGAAGCATATCTTATCCTTAGCCGTTAAGATGATGCTCTTAAACCTGAGACCGTTTTTTCTCATAAGCTCGATGGTATCACTGGCCACAGTACGGGTAATGGTCTTTGCTGTAAGATAGAACATCCTCTGCGCCTTGCCTTCTCCGATCGCCTTGATAGACGGAAATACGGTCGCGATGGTCTTGCCTACACCGGTCGGTGCTTCCAGGAACAGTTTCTTTGAATGAACGATGGTGTGATAGACGTGAGTGACAAGTTCCTTTTGTCCTTCACGATAATCATATGGAAAAGATGAGGACTTTATTGATTCATCCCTCTTTATCTTCCAGTCCTGCTCCATATCCACCCATTTCATGTATTCCTTCATAAGAGCTTCAAACCACTGCTCAAGCTCTGCGAAAAAATATGTCTGATTGAATCTCTTGATCTGTTCAGTATCCATATTCACATATCCGTCTGCCCTTCCGTCGACAGTAACCGAAGTCATATCAATGTTCATCGGATTTTCAAGAGCATCTTCTATCATATCCGATATGCGACTTCTGTCTATATATGTGTATGAGAGAGGAACTTCTGACCGATAGTTTCCTCCCATGGATCTTTGGATCTTTCGATGAAGCCTTCCGCCCTCCTGCATGGCAGATACGGCATCATGTGCCATTCTGTTGTCAATGTCTCCCTCTCTGAGCAAAAACTCAACCAGAGCACGGACTGATATCTGTACGTTGCGCATAATGATATTATATTACACATCAGATGAACTTGCTAACAAATAAAAACGGCCTCCCTTGTCGGAAGACCGTTAAATTATCATACAACTTTTAATTTAAATCTCTGTATCTCTTTTTCAGTATTTACCTTTTCTATCATGGCTCCGAGTCCTCTTAGCTTTTCATCAAAGTCCTCATAGCCTCTTTCGATATACTTGATATCTTCTACCGTCGTATATCCTTCGGCGGCAAGTCCCGCAAGGACCAGTGCTGCTCCGGCTCTTAAGTCGGGAGCTGATATAGACGCTCCGGAATACTTGTCCACTCCGTCTATTATCGCAACGCTGCCTTCAACCTTTATGTTGGCACCCATGCGAGTCAGTTCGTCAACATATCTGAATCTGTTCTCAAACAGACTCTCTGTCACTATGCTTGTCCCTTTTGACAGCCCCAGCGCAACTGTGATCTGCGGCTGCATATCCGTCGGAAAGCCCGGATAGGGAAGAGTGTTTACGTGTGTATGTCCGAGTCTCTTTGAAGCAACGACTCTGACAGCTTCATCGGATTCCTCTATCTCGCATCCTATTTCCAGAAGTTTTGAACTTATTGATTCCAAATGCTTCGGGATAACATTCTTTACAGTAACATCGCCCTTTGTGATAGCTGCGGCAAACATGAATGTTCCTGCTTCTATCTGATCTGGGATTATTGCATAATCGGTTCCGTGAAGCTTGGGCACACCTTTTATCCTGATCACATCTGTACCGGCGCCTCTTACGCTTGCTCCCATCCTGTTAAGGAAGTTGGCAACATCAACGACATGAGGCTCTTTTGCTGCATTTTCGATTATAGTCCTGCCTTCTGCCAACACTGCTGCCATCATAACATTGATGGTCGCTCCTACAGAAACCTTATCCAGATATATATGACCGCTGTGCAGTTTCTCTGCCTTTGCGATTATGATTCCGTGGCTTATCTCAACCTTTGCTCCCAGAGCTCTGAATCCTTTGATATGAAGATCGATAGGTCTGCTGCCTATGTTGCAGCCTCCCGGAAGTGCGACCTCAGCTTCGTTATACTTTCCCAGCAGTGCGCCTATAAGGTAATATGAGGCTCTGATCTTCTTTATCGATTCATCGTCTATGGTCTGTATTCTTATATTGGAAGCATTGATCTTTACGGTATGTCTGTCAATACGCTCCACGATGACACCTATGCTCTCCATGGCCTGGATCATAACATTGGTATCTCTAACATCAGGAACATTTTCTATCAATACCGTCTCATCTGTCATGGTGGCTGCTGCAAGTATAGCCAGAGCGGCATTCTTTGCCCCGCCTATCTCTACCTCGCCAACCAGCGGCGAGCCACCTTTGATCACATATTGTTCCATATTAACCTCTTGGTTTTATCTATATATAGTATACCGAAATTTCAATCATCTAAATATTGTACTTAAACAAATACAACCTAGTTTAGTATACACGCATCTTAATGATTTGTAAACCGAACATCAATTCAGATACTTGAGAGGGTTGACTGCGGTACCGTTTATCCTGATCTCAAAATGCAGGTGAGGACCCGTACTTACGCCGGAGTTACCGCTTAATGCTATCTTGTCTCCCTGACGGACTGTCTGGCCTACGCTTACTAATACTTTGCTTAAGTGACCGTATCTTGTCTCTTTTCCGTCCGGATGCTGTATGTATACAACATATCCGTATCCCTTTGCCCAGCCGGCTTTTGTAACCTTACCGCCTGATGAAGCTACAACGGTAGATCCCTTTGCTATAGCCCAGTCTACGCCCTGGTGATTGCTTGATGCACCTCTTGTCGGAGCATTTCTTCTTCCGAATGTAGAAGACAGACGTCCACCCGAAATAGGCTTGATATATGTAGGAGGTATCTTGGTTCCTCGCTCCACGATCTTGGGAACAGCCTCAAGCAATACTTCTTCCTTGATAACTTCTCTGCTTATCTCCTTGTCATTCAGATAATTTATCTGAGCGACAATGTTTCTGTGACCGGCACTCGGTTCCTGTCTTGTGACACGGTCTGTTGTATACCACTCGTCATTATCTATATACTGAACTTCAGCATCATAATCTTCTTCTATATATTCCTGCTCCACTCTGTTGATAGAAAGCGGAGGCTCGGGATTGGTGATTATTATCTCCTGTCCTACTCTTATCATTGAGTTCTCATCCTCAATGGCATCATTAAGGGAGATTATCTTTTCCATAGGGATATCCATAGCCATAGATATTCCGGAAAGCGTATCGCCGGACTGTACCTCATAGACTACGTTCTTGTCCTGGCTGGCCGTTATCCCCTCTATGGCAAGATCCACATTTACAAGCTGACCTTCTGCCACATATGCATCGACTATCTCGATCTGATTGTCAAATGCAAGACTCAAAAGGCCATAGTCAAAATCATCAAAGTTCTTCTTTTCCTGCTCGCTCTCATCGTTTGCAAGAGCCTGTGTGCACAGCTTCTCAAATCCGGCTCCGTTTAATGTATCCGGAGCGTTCTTGTCTTCATCGACCTCAGAGTTCTCCACTATGGCTGCGGTAAGAGCATTGAGCTCTCTCTCATGATCCTTTTCAAGAGATACGCTGTATTCATGATCGATGTCATATTTATCAACAGCTGCCTGCAAAACACTCTTTACTTCGTCAATAGTGGCAAGATTTACGGTATAGGTACCGATCTTTACGGTATAGGCAGGCTTTAAGCCCTCATGGACACTGCCGGAGAGCTTTTTGACCATATTTTCAAGCACGGTCTTTTCGGAATCGGTCTCTCCGAACATGACCTCGCTGCCTTCAGTGCTCACGGAAGCCTCGACAAACATAAAGGCATCAGAATTAGATGCAACCTTTCGTCTTGCATCTATTAAGAGCTTGTCAATATCTGTCTGCTTTCCTACCGTGCCGACATATTCATTGTTGAGAAAAACTTTGAAGATATTGTTTCCTTCAGACTTGATCTTCTGATACTGAGGAATGAATATTATATTTAGAAAAATCACTAAAAAGGACACCTTGAGCATGATCGCTCTTGTCCTTTTGTAGTGTTTGGTAATAAATCTCATAATAACTTGTTAGAAAATTCCCATTGTATGGAGCACGAGCACCGCAAGGATTATGATATCCAATGCAAAGTTGACAACTCCGAGTACAACCGGCAGTTTTGAACCGTCTTTTCCTGCGCTTTCTATATATCCCCTTATAGCTTTTGTCTGGTCCGCAAGGCTGTCATCAACCGCGGCCTGAACATTTCTGTATACTTTAACATTTTCAGTATGGATCGCTTCATGAACATCGTCAAACTGAGCATCCAGATAAGTCTGGTCCATAGCGGGAGCTTCACCCTTTACAACATCCCCGCTTGCCTGTTTGATCGCTTCAAGTCCGTCTGCGACAACCTGCTTGATGGTTTCTGTTGCCTCGGCACTTGCCTGCTTGATGTTCTCTGTCGCATCAACAGATGCCTGCTTGATAGTCTCGGTAGCTTCAGCGCTTGCCTGCTTGATGCTCTCAACATTCTCGCTTGAAGTCTGCTTCATGCCCTCTATACCGCTGTCGCATGCTTCCTTGACTGATTCGGCAGCCTTTGTCAGGCTCTCTATGCTGTCATTTGCTTTTCCGCTTACAGATAAGAGAGCATCATCACTCGCTCTCTTTACGGATGCGACCGCATCATCAGCCGAACGCTTGAGAGAATCGATCGCTTCTTCTGATGAAGCCTTCATTCCCGATGCATTCTCGGCATTTGCCTTTACAGCCTCGAGCACGCTGTCTGAATTTGACTTAAGAGCTGCAACTATCTCTTCGGTAGAGTTCTTTGTAGCTGCTATCGCCTTTTCAGACGCTCTCATTGATGCTGCCATTATCTCTTCTGAATCAACAGCAGGAGCTGCTTCCTTTGAAGGCATGCTGCCTGCCTGTGAGATCATGTCACTAACTTTGGAAGCCGATTCGATGTTCTTAAGGTTTACCTGCTTCATCTCCTGAAGGATCTCCTCGTAGCTAGCAAGCTGGTCCTTTAGGCGCTGGTTCTCTCTTGCTTCGGCAGCAGAGTTGGCACTGATCATATCATTTGCCACTGTTTTTTGTGCAAGTTTGTCAATAAAAGTATCCATAGCTTCCTCCATTTAGTAATTTTTACTATATATTCATAGTCTGTTCATATTTTATTCATAAATGCTAATTATAATCAATTTATAAGGTTGAAACAGACTATAGGTAATTTTTTCATAATAGCCCGGGTGCCGCGAGGTATCCGGGCACTCCTCATTTTATGGGCTTTTAAAAGTCATCATCTTCAAGCGCTCTGATCTCATCATTCAGTGCAAGCATCCTTGCATCAAGATCAGATACCATGCGGGCACATTCCTTTAACTCGTTCTTGATATGCTCAGGCGCATTTCCCTCAAACTTGTAATGTATCTTGTGCTCTAAGCTTGCCCAGAAATCCATGGCTACGGTCCTTATCTGGATCTCGACTTTTGCATTAACCATCTTGTCCGACAAAAAGATCGGCACAGTCACGAGCATGTGATAGCTCTTATATCCGCTCTCCTTGGGATTCTTGATGTAGTCCTTGATCGATAAGACCTTTATATCGTTCTGATTTCCGATCATCTCGGCTACTCTGTATATATCCGATGTGAATGAGCATATGACTCTGATGCCGGCTATGTCATTGACATGCTCCACCATGTTTTCGATCGTGGATTCATATCCCTTCTTCTTGAGCTTTTTTACTATGCTCTCGGAAGTCTTCATCCTCGACTTGATATGCTCTATCGGATTATAACGATGAACCTGCTGAAATTCATCGTTTAATATCTCTAGCTTGGTCCCTATCTCCTTAAGGGCCGAATTGTATACCAAAGTAACCTCCATCCAGCTGTCTATAGGATCAGGTTCTCTGTTTGAATTACTACCCATCTGCTTCCTTCCGTATTAATCTCCCCAAAGATTAATTATACCATAATACAGACTATCGCTCAAGTTTACGGCTAATCGTCGTATCCGTTAGGATTGTTCTTCTGCCATCTCCATGAATCGGCACACATCTCCTTTATTCCTCTTTGAGCCTTCCATCCGAGTTCTCTTTCGGCCTTAGAGGAATCCGCATAGCAGATATCAATATCTCCCGCTCTTCGCGGCTTGATCACATAAGGTATCTTAACGCCTGTCGCCTCTTCAAAATTCTTTACGATATCAAGTACGGAATAGCCCTGTCCTGTACCGAGATTGTATACAGACAGACCCGAGCCTTTAGAAAGTTTCTTGAGAGCCTTTACATGGCCCAGCGCAAGATCCACAACGTGGATATAGTCTCTGACACCCGTACCGTCAGGTGTATCGTAATCATCTCCGAATACACCGAGTCTCTCAAGTCTTCCGACTGCGACCTGTGTCACATACGGCATCAGATTGTTCGGTATTCCGTTTGGATTTTCACCTATGGTACCGGACTCATGCGCGCCTATCGGATTAAAGTATCTGAGCAGTACAGCATTCCATTCACTATCGGCTGCGCACTGATCCATCATGATCTGTTCTATCATGGATTTGGTCCATCCGTATGGATTGGTGCATGTACCCTTGGGGCATTCTTCTGTTATCGGGACAAAAGCCGGTGTTCCGTATACAGTCGCCGATGAAGAAAAGATTATATTCTTGCATGAGTGTTTATTCATGCTCTTTAAAAGATTAATGGTGCCTGAAATGTTGTTCTCATAATACAAAAGAGGTTTTTCAACCGATTCTCCAACAGCCTTAAGGCCTGCGAAATGAATGACAGCTTCGATGTCTTCCTTATCAAATATCCTGTCAAGAGATTCCTTATCCAGGATATCCGCTTCATAAAAAACAGGTCGCAATCCTGTGATCTTTTCAATCCTGTCAACAACCTTCCTGTCGGAATTGCTAAGATTGTCAAGTATCACTACATCATGACCTTCGTTTAACAGTTCAACCACCGTATGACTTCCTATATAGCCTGTTCCCCCCGTTACAAGTATCTTCATATTCTCTCCTTTTATATGCGAAAGAGGATGTTTCCATCCTCTTTATGACTGTGTTGTGTTATTTTGCTATTTCCACAATTCATCGGGATATTCGCCTGCAGCCTTGAGCTTTTTGAAACTCTCGACAACAAACGGCTTGTCTTCCTTGTATGTAACACCGAACCATTTGTCCGGGCTGTTTAGAACCTTTACCGTAGCTCTCTTTGACTTGATGATCACATCCACTTCTGTCGGTATCAGGCACTCTGCCTTAAGCGGATCATTCTTTACCTTCTCATTGTAGAAAAGATCCATGGCCTTTTCAAACTCATCAAACAGTCCGGGTTTGAATCCCCACATATTCATAGAAACGGGGGTCTTTACATCTATAGCCACAGGATCGTTTCCCTGTGAATCTGTATAGGCAGCTCCGTTTGCTGTCTTTATCAGATTCTTCTGCTCCACTATGTCTGTGAGCATGCTGTTTTCATCAACCTTGCATACTCCCCTGGTAACGCTTCCTTTTTCTGTGAGAGTATTACCCAGTTCGTACGAAACCATTGCATATCTGTCATCCTGATCAGCGGTCTCTGAAAGGAACTTATACATTATCTGATATCCGTGCTTGCCGTAGTAATCATCTGCATTGATGACCATGAACGGACCCTTTACCACATCCTTGCATCTTAAAATGGCATGTGTGGTTCCCCATGGCTTTACTCTGCCTTCAGGTATCACAAAGTTTGCGGGCACGTCATCGATATCCTGAAAAACATACTCGACTGACATATGCCTAGAAATGGCATCGCCAACACACTCCTTAAAGTCTGCTTCCATCTCTTTCTTTATGATAAATACGACTTTTTCAAAGCCTGCTGCCTTTGCATCGTATATAGAAAAATCGATTATCTTATGTCCCCTGTCATCCACGGGATCCATCTGCTTCAAACCGCCGTAACGGCTGCCCATTCCGGCTGCCAGAATAACCAATACGGGTTTATCCATAGCTTCTCCTTTCACATCGTTTTCGTAAAATCAATTATATCATTTATCGGTTGTATTTGTCTATCTTGCCTTTTCATGCTATATTACTTCGTATGGAAGAAACAGATCTTAAAGAGAGTATAAATCTTGTCAAGAAATACAATAAGATGACACCGAAGGAACGTGACCAGATCAAACGTCAGCGCTTCTATGCGATGGTAACGTTTGCAAGAAAGCACAACCCGCTTTATGCAAAGCTTTATGAGAATCTTGGCGTTAACTTTTTCATGCGCGACGTGCCTTATGTCGAGCGTGATTTTCTGCTGTCAAACAAGGATATATGGCAAAGCGATGAAGTCATACCTTCTTTTATCCCGCAGGCTATCAATACGGTCAGATCCTTTACGTTTGCATCTGATTACAGACGCTTTCTTCTGCACGGCTCAAGGTATGTGATCATTTCATCCTCAGACGGTGCCCTCCAGCAGGCGGCATGGCCAAAATCCACCACAGTGCTTTCCGTCTTTTTACCGATAGAGGAGATGACAAAACAGCTAAACGAGCTTCGTCCTGCATTTCTCTGGGCATACCCTTCAACCCTTGAAAAGCTTTTAGAGCAAAAAAGGCTTGGCAGACTTTCTATCAAGCCGATCCTCATAATCGCCGGCGGAGAAGCCTTGACCGATGAACTCAGAGCATCGCTCATAGATGCGTTTGAAGGTACGGTTCAGGCAACTTATTCAAGTGCAGAGTTTGGGCTCGTTGCCAGCGAATGTCAGATGGGGCATCTTCATGTAAACGATGACTGGATAATACTCGAACAGGCTGATGAAAAAGGAAAGCCCTGCGCAGAAGGGGAAAAGCCTCAAAAGATCCTTATCACAAACATGTATAAGACAGACTATCCGGTAATAAGGATGACTCTGCCCGATAATATCAGATTTCACGACAAGGCCTGTCCCTGCGGAAATACATCTCCCTGGATAAGCATTACATCAGCCAAGGATGATACCATACTCTTTAAGACAGGGAGCGATACAAGCATTGAGATCCACACCGATGAGTTTTCGGACATACTAAAGGACATACCCGGTCTTAACGGATATCAGATAGTCCTGTATGCCAACAATAACATTTCCCTTCGTATGGATGTTGAGGACAA
This sequence comes from uncultured Lachnospiraceae bacterium, assembly GCA_902789785.1. Classification (GTDB taxonomy): domain Bacteria; phylum Bacillota; class Clostridia; order Lachnospirales; family Lachnospiraceae; genus Colinaster. The sequence continues at coordinate 26,721 of CADAPR010000005.1, read as the reverse complement.
AGAAGCGCGCGGGATCATATTCCTTCAGGCAGAACAGACCCTGCGACGTTTTCTAAAAGAAAAGGGTGTAACCGCTTCCGCCATAACAATGGACGCGGATACCCCCCTGAGAAACGAACAAAACGGCAAATTAAAGAATATCTTGGACTGCCGTCCCTAGATCATGATATCTTTGTGTTTAGGATATCATCTAGCACGCTGTTTACGTGCTGTCTGCTTTCAATAGTGATGCTTTTTATACCGAGACTCTCTGCAGTATCGGTATTTTCTTTTCTGTCATCCAAAAACAGGCATTCACCTGCATCAAGATCATATCTTTTTAAAAGAGTCTCATATATTTCCCTGCCGGGTTTTACCTGGTGGATCTCATATGATACGAGACGTCCGTCAAGATCATCCATAAAAGGCACTCCTTTTGTATGGATATTGAACAGATACTCGCTATAATTGCTCAAAAGATATATCTTAAAGCCCTTTTCCTTAAGCTTATGGACCCTTTCCCATACCTCTTCTCTCGCTAGCTGCATCCTGTCTGCATTATTGATGAACTCTCTTATGTTCTCCTCATACATAGGATAGAGTTTTCCGTATTCCTTTATCAGGTCATCCTTACTGATATTTCCCGCATCAAACTCCACCCAGAGTCTGTTGTCAAACACCTTGTTTCTGGCATCGAGGGCCTTTTCTCTTGAAAGTCCCGTATCCTGTATCGCTTCTATCCATCTGTATTCAAGAAGCACATTTCCAACATCGAAGATTATATTTCTTAACATACTGCCCCTATTTTAAAAATCCGTTAACAATCTCTTCCTCGGCTTCCTCCTCAGTAAGTCCGAGAGTCATGAGTTTTATAAGCTGTTCTCCGGCGATCTTTCCTATCGCCGCTTCATGTACAAGACTCGCATCAACATTCGCAGCGGTAAGTTCCGGTATAGCGGTGACTATCGCCTCGTCCATCAGTATGGCATCACACTCCGAGTGACCCGCGCATTTATTGTTTCCGCTTATCGCTGCCAGAAACTTCTGCTTTGACTTCCCTCTAGCGACCGATCTTGATATAACATTTGTACTTGAATCAACTCCGTCAAGCTGCACATCAAAATCCGTTGATGCATACTGAGTGCCGTGAGTCATTATCTTTTCCTTTACGATAAAAGTCGCCCTGTCGGCAAGTCGTCCCTTTGTCACTCTGCTTGTTGAATCTATTCCCTTTATCTGGGTTGTCTCCATCTCAAGATAGGAATCCTCATCCATCTCAACAATGGTTGTGGGATTCATGATGTTCTCGCCGCTTCCGTCAGCCTCTCCGTAATGCTTTTCTATATATTTTACCTTTGCATTCTTTCCCACATGGAAAGTATGTATCCCGTCATGCCCCGATTCCTGATCGCCGCAGTTGTGTATTCCGCATCCGGCAACTATCACAACATCAGCACCTTCACCGATGTAAAAATCATTATACACAAGATCAGTAAGTCCGCTCTCGCTTATTATGACAGGAATGTGAACGCTCTCATTCTTTGTATTTGGAGCGATGATGATATCTATGCCGGGCTTGTCCGTTTTTGTGACTATATCTATATTTGCTGTCGTGTTTCTGCTTTGCAGCTTTCCGTTGGCGCGTATGTTGTAGGCGCCTTCGGGAACTTCATGTATATCAGCTATCTCAGCTAAAAGATTCTTAGAGATCGTATCCATAAATCATCCTACTTTCTGTGCAAGGACACTGCATGTGCCCTCTGCCATAAGATCAGGCCAAACTTCTTCTTTTGTCCCTGTCTGCTTTACTCTTCCTTCAGATATCACTATGATCTGATCGGCGATGTTTAGTATCCTTTCCTGATGCGAAATGATAAGTATCGACCCGTTTATCTTTTCATGCATCTTTTCAAAAACCTTTATGAGACTGTTAAAGCTCCACAGATCAATGCCCGCCTCCGGCTCGTCGAAGATCGAAAGCTTTGTGCTCCTTGCGATGATCATCGCGATCTCGATCCTCTTTAATTCTCCGCCTGAAAGTGACGCATTGACTTCTCTGTTTATATAGTCTCTTGCACAGAGTCCAACCTCGGAAAGGATGTTGCAGGATTCTGCGACAGTCGTGTTCTTGCCGGCAGCAAGTGATAAAAGATCCTTTACGGTTATCCCTTTAAACTTAACGGGTGTCTGGAACGCATAGCTTATGCCAAGCCTTGCCCTGTCAGTAACAGACATGTCAGTGATATCTTTCCCGTCAAAGATTATCTGACCCGATGTCGGTGCGATTATACCCGCAATTATCTTAGCAAGTGTTGATTTTCCGCCGCCGTTTGGTCCGGTGATCGCAATAAATCCCTCAGAAATGCTAAGGCTGACATCTTTAATTATCTCTTTCTCATCCTCTACAACATAGGATATATTTTTAAGCTCTAACATTTTTATCTCCTATTTTTTCTTTCCCATCCTGTATCCAAGCGCACAGCCGCATCCGCCGCCTATGATGTGAGTCAGCTGTGATACATTATCATTTACAAACACGGCATTCATGATCTCCTGGCCTATATATAACACACAAACGATTATGAGCGTGAGCGGTATCTTTCCGTTCTTGATATCCGTCATGGAAGAAAGGATTATGAAACAGAAAACTATCCCGCTCGCACCTAAAAGAGCCTCTCTCGGGAAGAAGATATAGTTTACCAGTCCCGTGATCAGTGCAGTGACCGCGATCATTATCAGCGTATTCTTGCTCCCGTATTTTTCTTCTATTCCCGGTCCTAACAGCAGAAAGAACATCATATTTGATATATAATGCGAAAAATCCGCATGCCCTAAAACATGAGTGAACAGTCTTAAATATGTGAGCGGATTTGCCAGTGAAGATCTGTATACGGAAAACAGAAGCTTGTTCGAATAACCAAGCGTCAGATAAGAAAGGATAAGCGCAATAAGCGATATCCCCGCAAATGTTAAGATCACCGGCGAATTGTAATCTATGAGCTTTAGCTTTTTCATCTGTTCCCTTTCAAATATCAGCCCTTAAGCTTTGAATAACTCTCCCTGTAAAATTCTCTTTCCTTTTTTGCGATGCGTCCCTTTACGGGCATCGCATCGGCACACATGGCAAGCTTTGCTGCCATACATCCCTTTTCAAGCACATATGCACAGGCCTCGGTATCGCTTTCGCAAGAACCCACGCAGATAGCACCCTGACCTCCTATCAGCACCGCACTGTTATCCTTTAATCCTCTTGATATGGCAAGCGGAGATTCAAAATGCGGTTTCTTTGACGGTTTTCCGACACATCTTATCGAATCTCCGACTATCTGTGCCTGATCGTCTATATAAGGATCAAATCCCTCATATGTCTTGCTGATATCAACGATATTTGGAAGCGTGACATGATAGATATTGCTGATCTGTCTGTTCTCATATATCTTTGCATGAATGAGAGCTATCCTGTTTAGATTTCTCTTGAACAGACCCTTGGCTATAGGCTTCTTGTCTCCTGCTTTAAATCTATATTCATTGTCTCCTAGTACTAACGTTATCTCATCACCTTCAATGTGACTGATGCCGTAATCAACATAGCCGTCCTTGTTGATATCCTCCTCGAGCGCATCCTCTGTATCAGCTCCTTCATCAAAGGAGACGTCTGTATTCTTTATCAATTCGGTTTTGGCAAACGAGTCCGTCATGCTCTCGTATTTGAACTTGCAGACCTGCTCCATCACAGATGATATCTCAAATGCATTGTCAAAATCTTTTCCCATGCACAGCACACCGTGATTTCTAAGAAGCATGCAAGAGCAGTCCTTTGCTCTTTTAAGTTCCTTTTTGACTTTTCGTCTGAGAGCCGGTGAAGATGACATGCCATATGCCGCGCACGGGATCCTGTCGCCAAGAAATTGTTTTTCCTCTTCAGTAAGCTCTATATCACTTCCAAGTATGCTGACAACGGATGCATAGGTCTGATGTGTATGTACAACAAAGTTCACTTCGGGTCTTGCTGCGTATACATCGGCATGTATGCCGCATTCGGAAGACGGTTTTATATCTCCCTCGTAAGTGCACTTTTTTATATTGACAATAACTATATCATCAGGCGTAAGGCTCTCGTAAGCCTTTCCGCTCGGTGTTATCACAAACTGTTCATCACTTATCCTGGCGCTTATGTTTCCCCAGGTACGGACTATGAGTCCCTCTTTCAAGAGACGAAGTCCTGCTTCTATAACAAGTTTTTTTGCTTCCTGCAATTCGTATGCCATACCTTCTCCTTACAAAAGGAGTATGGCAAGCCATACTCCCGTAAACCCCATCTTAATGTTATCCTTCGGTAAAGAACTGTCCCTTGATTATGAAGCCGATACCCATGGCAAGCGGTATAACCATGAGCAGGACATCTACAAGCGTTATTCCGTAGAACGAGATATTTATCACTAAAAGGATCGACAAGAGCAGCAGTATCAGTACTATCAGCACCAGGACTCTTGTTAATACACACGGTTTTACAAACATCGCGATCATCGCTATTATGAATAAAACTATCAGGATGCCTCCCGTGCTTACCGTATTGCCAAATCTGTAGAATCCGAAGTTTGATACATGGGCTGCCTTGAATACCATAAACAGTCCCACCAGCGCTAAGAGCGTACCTATCAATCTGTATCCGGCTTTTGTCATCTCTTTTCCCCTTTTAGATATTGTTGTCTGCTACAACGAAATTGTATCATGATTGCGTATTATTAGCAATTCATTGTTGTTCCTTTAGGTATGACCGTCTTTTGTTCTCATACATGTATTTGTCAGCTGTTTCCACATACTGCTCGAGCGTCATATCGCTTGACGGATCAGTGACAAGATGCCCGCAGCTTGCAGACAGCCTGTAGGGCAGCCTGAGCTCTTCGCCCCTCTTTTCTATGGTACTGGTCAGTCTCTCGCACAGATAATCGACACTGGGCTCCTCTTTTAATGCGCCGAATATCAAAAACTCGTCTCCGCCGTATCTGATCGCCACCCATTCTTTCGGTATGCACTCGTTTATGACCGTACCTATGGTCCTTATGGCCATATCTCCCTGTAAATGTCCGAATGTATCATTGATATACTTTAACCTGTTTATATCAATGAATATGATAACATCCCTCTCGCTTTTTGAGAGATCATTTATATACCTCTTTCTTATCACGCTGTCATATCCGTAACGGTTATAAAGCCCGGTAAGAGAATCCTTGACAGACAGCTCTCTCAGACGTGCATTTACCTGATCAAGGCGCATGATCTTTCTGTATTTTTCAAAGGACTCTCCAAGCCTTGACATATAGGCATAAAGTGATCTGTCCTCGACATGATCCATCGCATCCTTCATTATCACATATCCGAATATGTTGTTTCTGCTATGGAGAGAACTTATGACATATACATGTGAACCCTTTGTATTTTTGTATTGCGGAATCAGATCTTTTGTCTCAAAATCATCTATTCCGTATGCCTTATTCTTTGACAGAGCAACGACAACCTTCATCGATCTGCCGTATCCCATTTCCTTAAGATCCGTATCATCCGAATAGATATTCTGAGCATAGGCATGCTTTAAGACGATGGCAAAGCCGTCTCTTTCATATTCATGGTTTGCTTTAAAGTATTCCTGCAGGACTGCAGATAGATCCTCATAACTCTTTGACTTAAAGATCGCATTTTCTATATCGATGCTTGTTCTTTCAAAGATTATGTTATTCTCCGATGTAAGGAAGTTTTCCGCTGCCAGCTTCTTTCTTGCTGATAAGGCAGCTTCATCGTGAGCACAGCCGCAGCTTTCCCCGATTATCAGCTTTGATATGCTGTTCTTTACCACGCACTGATCGCTCTGAGCCATCTCATAGATCGCCAAAGCGCTGTCGTATCCCATCTCTTCATAGGGCTGGGCCATGGTAGTTATTGAAGGCGAAAATGCTCTTGTAAGGTATACATTGTCATATCCCGTTACTTTTACATCTTTGGGAATGCTGTAACCCATATTTTCGAGTGTTGCGCATACCGCCATCGCTCCGACATCATTTGCACAGACTATCACATCAGGCAGTCCTCTTTTGTCAGTCGCGATCTTTTTCGCAGCCTTTACGACCGCCTCATACTCCCAGTTGCAGTAAAAGACATCCCTATCATCAAGCCTTATACCATATTTGTCAAAGGTATCCCTGCATCCGTTTAATCTCTCGTTGGATTCCGCGTTATCCTTATGCCCCGCTATGAATGCAGCCCTCTTTATATCGTGATCTTTTGCCAGATGCCTGCACATGACACACATGGACTCATAGTTGTTGCATGAGACATAGCTAAGTCCTTCCACCTGTGTTCCCACACTGACAGCTTTTACTCCGTTATCAACAAACTCACTCCTTAGCCTTTCAGCTTCCCTGGGCGAGCTCAAGGAATCCGGTATGAATATCACTCCGTCATAGTCATCATACTTTGGAAGTCTGTGGATATTAAACTCCCCGTCGTTGTATTCAACACTGTCCCGAAATGTCGAATATGTCAAAAAGAGAAATACATCGATACCTCTCTGTCCGGTATAGGCTGTGATACCCTTCATGATATCGCTAAGCCCCCTGTTATACCATCCGTTTGCTATTACCGCGATCTTTTTCTTCATGCGCCACCCCCTGCGATCATATGCTAATCCTCAAGTTTCAGATAAGCATCTATATCCTCTGTCAGGCTTGCATACTCCCCCATCTGACTTTTAGCCTTTTCCATCTTCTCTTTATATTTTGCCGCCTTCACATTTTTAGCCTGTGAATATCCCTTGTACATGAGAGCGTTTTCATAATAGTCACAGATCGCATACGGAACCACATAATTCTTGTTGCTGCTTGCAGTGACACCCATAGCCTCATTGATCTTTTTGTACTCGAGCATTCGCTGATATCCTGAAAAGTCCATCTTTCTTAAAAGCTCCTCCGGAGAGCTGACGCTGTAGTATCCTGACATCTCAGGAGATGTTGATGCGATCAATCCTCCAATATTTGAGCATAAAATTATGACCATGATGGTGATGACGATGTAATACCCGACTCCTGATCTTTTATTATCATTCTTTTTCATTACCGTATCCATCCTCCATCAGCAGTTTTCTTCTGGCCTCACTCATCTCCCAGAAATGCTCCATGTCCTCATCGCTTATATGAAAATATCCCTTGATAAGAACATCAACATGGTCCGAAAGATCATTTATGTAGCTTACAGTCTTATCATTATAGTAATGCTCCTTCTCCCATTCCGAAGGATTATTGTAATTATGTATGCTCTCTGCTAAATCAGCGAGACGGCTTATCGCCTCGCTTTCATCCATATATGAATTCTCATTGAACAGATAGTCACTATACTCAAGATAGTTCCAGTATGAACGTGATATCTCGCATATAATGCGATATTCATCCATATGATCGGAATAAGACAGTTTTTTTGCACTGCTGTACATATAAACACCGCTATAATCCCTCTCTTCAATGAGCTTGTTAAGCTGAGCTGTATATTCAGCTTTGTTTTTCTCTATCCGACTTTCTTCCCTTAACTTCTTTATCTCATAATTGTTTCCAAGAAGGATCAAAGAGATGGTAATAAGGGTAACCAGTACCGAAACTGTCGTTATCCTCACAGTCATCTTATTAAAGCGCCTGCTGTTTTCCATGACCTCATCTCTTGTAGAGTCATAGCGGCTCTTGAATTTCTTCATATCCTTCATATGTTTTTTTGCAAAGCTGTTGGCTTTTCCGCAGGCAGGGCATACCTCATCCTCTATTCCAAGGTTGTTTCCGCAAAATTCACATTTCATCTTAAGAATATTCTCCTATCTGAATTCACTTAAATGCTCTTTGGCATAAGCATCGCATGCATCAAGACTTACATTTCCGTATTCATCACACACTGCATTCCTAACTTCTTCATAGCTCTCTTTTGAGATCATCAGCTTGTTTGTCACTATATCCTCTATCTCAGAATAATACGGCTCAAGACGCTTAAGCTCATCATCATCAAGTCCGCGCTTGCCGTCACCTATCTCAAAGATACAGACCAGACATTCATATACCAAAAGACCTCCTCTGTTTTCAGTCCATCCCTGTTTATCGATCGTTTCGCAATGTTCTTTCGCATATATATAATAGCAGTATGCCTCATAGAAATCATAATGCTGCCAGTCATAAACACTGTATTTTTCTATCCTTGCATTTTCTACTGTTTCATACAGACCTTCATAGTCATGATCTTCATACATCTTGTCAAATTTGGGATAGTTTTCCTTCTTCCAGGTCATTTCCTGCAGGATGTCCTCGCCGGAATGAAGATCGGCATCTGCTTTTTTTGATCTGACATTAGAGTATGTGATAAGTATCAGGGAGATTACGCATATCATTATGACTACAGCCACCACTATAACCCTGACAATGCTCCCCAGGCCCTTTGCGTAATCCTCTCTTGCTTCATCATCGACAACATCGAGCTTGCTTCTTACCTCTTCAAGCTCATCCATGTATTTCTTTTCCGCGCCTTCAACGTTTATATATCCGCAGTAAGGACAGCTTGCATCTAGCTTATCGATCTTGGCTCCGCAGTTTGGACATTTATGATTTTTCTCAGCCATATGTCTTTTTCTCCTGGTCTGTTACTTTGGCATCTTGCCCGGTACATTCAAATAAACGTCTTCCTTCATATGGAAGCCGCTTCCAATAATGACTTCATTCATGTTCTGTTCGGTTACGGCAATGGGGTCGAGCTTAACACAAGGGACATCGTACTTGCCGTCATTTATTGTCGTTACATCCTCACCCGTTATCGGTTCTTTCTTGACCAGTGAAATGGTGCACTGTGCTGCTCTTGTCGCAAGCTTTTCAACCGGCTTGTAAACAGTCATGACCTGTGTGCCCTCAACTATCCTCTGACACGCCTCAAGATCGGCGTCCTGACCGACTACCATTATCCTGTCTGCCATCCTGTTTTCAGACAGAGCATGAACCACTCTTGTGGCAAGGTTGTCGTTTCCGCACATTATCGCATTCACACTCTCGATAAGGTCGAGATTGTTATATACATATTCTCCGGCAAGCTCGGCTCTCCATCCGTCGCAGTGCATGGTATCCACTATCTCGATCTGATTGTCAGCCATTACCTTTCCAAAGCCTTCTTCTATCTGATTGACATTGTCATCGGTAAGCGGTCCCTCTAGCATTATCACCCTGCCCTGAGCCAGGCCGTTATCAACCAGAGTATTGCCCATCATTGTGCCTACTTCATAGTTATCAAAGGATATGTAAAGATCCACATCAGCGTCATGAATAAGTCTGTCGTAAGCAACAACCTTGATGCCTGCATCCCTTGCCTTCTTGACTGTATCTGCAAGTCCGTCGGAATCTATGCAGACAATGACAATGGCATCCATTCCCTTGTCTATAAAATACTCTATCTGCTTTTTCTGCTCCTCAAGATCTCCGTTGGCATTCTGCACATTCACCTCCGCTCCCATATCCTTGGCAACGGAAACAAATACATCCCGATCCTTCTGCCATCTCTCAATGACAAACGAGTCAAAGCTCATGCCTATCTGTATCTTATCAACTTTATCGTCAACGCTCTCGCCCTCGCCCGTTTCCTGTGTCTGACATGAGCACAGCGTAAGTATCAGAACAAGAATGATAACAAGTAATCTTTTAGTTTTCAATGCTCTTACCTTCCTTGTATTCCGTAGGTGTAACACCAACATTTTTCTTAAAGCTCCTGCTGAAGTAGTTCGGATCCGAATAACCGCACATCGCACAGATTTCCTTCATGGAATGGTCCGTTCTGCTTAACAGTTCCTTAGCCTTGTCTATTCTTATGTTTGTAAGATATTCAATAAAGTTTACTCCGGTCTCTTCCTTGAAGATCTTACTGAAATAATAAGGACTGATATTGACCGTTCTTGAAACATCGTCAAGAGATATATCCTTTGCGAAGTTCTCCCTTATATGTATCTTGGCCTGTTCTATGATGCTGTTTGATCTCTCCTCTTTTTTGCTTAGGATGTTCTTGCAGGCCTCGGATATCTTGTTCAAAAACCAGCTCTTCATCTGATCAAAGTCACTCATCTCGATGATCTGCGGAAGATACTCGTCTCTTGCATTGAATCTGTATGTCTGGCCTCCGCTCTGGTAAGCGAGCGTTTCAGCTCTTAGGACAAATTCAAGGATCTTTAGCTTAACAGCCATCACACTCGATGACTGAGTCTCTCTCATCCATTCAAAATAGCTGTCGGAAGCTTCCAGTGCCTTGTCGGCATCTCCTCTCTCTATACGATCGAACATGCTCTTTTCAAGATCGATAGGATAGTTATCCTCATATTCACATCCGATGGGAAGATCGTCCACATGCGCCACGGAACCTGTTGTGGCGACAAGAGCCTTTAAAGCCTCCTGATAGGATTCAGACAGATCCTTTATGGGTCTTATCGCACCAATTCCTATACGGAAGCTTATGTCTGTACCTTTGCGCAGTTCTCTTACAAGCTCTCTTGCCCTGTTTATCAGCTCGATCCTTTCGTTATAATCCTCGAAATGCTCATCGCATGGAACGAATACCGCGATCTTGTTTGACATTATTGAGCCAACAACACATTTAAAATACTCTTTCAGACTGTTTCTGATCTCGGAATATTTGCCTGATATCCTGATACTGCTGCCTATGGCATTTGTCATATGATTGCCCCTCTGCTCATCTCCGCATACTATGGCCATCATATATCCGTACTGTGCATCAAGCTCCAGTATCGACATATAGCTTTCTATATCCTCCTTGAAGTGTTCCTTAAGGAGTATGTTATAGACAAGTCCGCTCTCGATTATAGGCTCTATCGTCTCAAGCTTCTCCTTGATGAGAAGCTCATTGCTGCGCTTTTCCCTGTCGACATCGATCTGTCTCATAGCCCTTGAAAGAGCATCTACTATCTTTGTCCTCTCCATGGGCTTTGTTATATATTCCATTACACCAAGCTTTATAGCTTCCTTGGCATAATCAAACTTGTCATATGCGCTCATTACGATGAATATGATGTTTTTTGAAAAGGAGCGTATCTCCTTCATGGCCTCGATACCGTTTATACCGGGCATCTGTATATCCATGATCGCTATATCCGGCCTGAAGCTCTCGGCAAGCTCAATAACGCTTCGGCCGGTCTTTGCAAATTCAACTATGCATTGATCGCCAAACTCCTTTTCTATTATGAACTTCACCGAATCGATCACTATACCTTCATCGTCCGCCAGCATTATCTTGTACATACAATATCTCCAAATCTATTCATCTATGGGAAGGAAGATTATTATCTCGGTTCCCCTGTCTTCACCTTCGCTGATGATCTTTACAGATTCATCATCTCCGGTAAATATCCTGGTCCTTGCGATCACGTTATCCATTCCTATGCCGTTTGAATCGCCTTTTTTCCGGTCAACGCTAAGGGTGCCGTTCATGATGTTCTCGATAGTCTCAGCACTCATTCCCTTGCCGTTATCCTTTATGGAAATGCACACCTCATTGTCCTGTCTGAACACCTTAAGCCAGATGACTCCCTTGTCCCCCATCTCTCTGATACCGTGATTTACGCAGTTCTCAACTATAGGCTGCAGTATCATAGACGGCATCATCGTATTTAGAAGCTTCTCATCAACATTCTTCTCATAATGGATGTCTCCCGAAAAACGCACATTTAAAATCCTTATATAGTTGTCTACCAGATTGACCTCATCAGCAATGGTAACCGGCATATCCTGTTTTTTTACGTTGTATCTGAAAAAGTCAGCTACTGTCTGAACGTATTCATAGGTCCTGTCAGCACCTTCCATCATGGCAAGCTGGGCACCTGCATTCAAGGTGTTGAACAGAAAATGCGGATTGATCTGCGCCTGAAGATACTTTAACTGAGCATCCTTAAGATGTGCTTCCATCGTAAGCTCTTTCTCTTTAAGCTCCCTTTCCGCTTCCATACTCTGTCTGAGCTTTTCGATATAGTCCTTGATGCTGATTATCATCTTGTTGAATGCATCGGTAACGACTCCGACCTCATCCTTGGAATCAACCTCGACCATTCTGGCATCGAAGTTTCCTTCCGCAACATACTCAGCCGTGGTGGCAAGATCTCCCAGAGGCTTCATGATACGTTTTACAAGGCTGATTATGATCAGGACATTTCCGGCTACAACCACAAATACTACCAGCATGCCTATCTGTTCAAATGTCCGAAACTTTGATGCCATTTCATTGTAGTTTTCGGAATTGTTCTTGAACTGTACCTGGTTTAGAGCAGTAAGATAGCTTGATATATAATTGTACTGCTGCGTTGCAAGTTCATATCTTACCCTGTATTTTTCAACGTTTCGTCCGCGCTTTGCCTCTATAGTCTGTCTGACAGTATCAAGATAGCTCGCCGCCATGCTCTTGATGTTTCTCTCCATCCTGTCAAAGGTCCTGTCGGTTATATCACCGTTGAGTTCCTGCACCATGCTGTCAAAGATCTGATCGCTCCTGTAGTATTCCTCCAAAGAGTCACTCGTCTTTGAATTAAGATATGCCGTCATGTTGTCCTGTACGCTGTTTAACGCTTCAGACATCTCGTTCAACTGTCTGTTGTCCTGATAGACCATCTCGATCTCCCGAGACATGTTGTTGATACCGACTATAAGAAACAGATTTACTATCAGTATCAAAAAGTTCGCCAGTATATAAATACTAGTGACCTTCGTTCTTAAAGGAAGATTCCAGAACCTATTCATTCTGCTCCTCCTTTCTTATATAGGAGGATACATTGCTCCTGTTGATCAGAGTGACATCAGCCGTAAAATACTGGCTGGTCGCACCGAAATCGTTGTATTCTTCAAGCGCACTGACACAGTATTCCCCAAGCTGTGCTGTATCGACAGATACGGTGCAATATACAGCGCCTCTGTTTATCGCATTAATAATGGTATCCGAGTCATAATATCCAAGGATATTTACTTCACCGACAACGTTGTAGTCTATGACCGCCTGATAGACACAGACTGTGCTCAGTTCATCAAGGCATACGATGATACGCGGAACATCTCCGTTTATAAACAGATCTCTTATGGATTCCTCAACAGAAAATGCATTGGAATTATCAACCGGGACAAGCATAACGTTTGCTTTTGAACCTGTCTGTTCTGTCTGTTCTATGGTCTCTCTGATCCCTGAAATGATTATATTCTGTCCGGTGCTGGGTTCAAAGGAATTGACTAAGACTGCGACATCGATGGTAGCGATATCCTCTTCCTTTGCGTCTTCGGCTGTCATGAAATACTCTCTTCTTAAAGTCTTTATGATATCAGCCACCTGGACTCCGTATTCTCTGCCTATATCATATCCGCCTATGCCGACATAGCTGCACCTGACCCCCTGGGTGTTATCATCAAGAAGAGTCACGACAGGAATGTTTTCCCTGGCGGCTTCGGCAAGAAGCTGAGTCATCTGCGCCGATTCGTCTGCATCTATTATTATGCCGTCAACTCCCGAGTCTATCGCTATCCTCATAAGATCATACTTTGTATATTCTCCAGGAAGATCATCGCCTAAAAGATCGACATATATGCCATTCTTTAATCCTGCTTCAAACGCCCCCTTATATACATTCTGCATGAATTCCGACTTTCTGTCAGACGATATCATGACATAGTACTGATCGTACTTGTTTACGTTATTGTCCTCTCTGAATGACTTCATATAGGACTGATAGAATACAAGTACGAGGATCATGGTGATTATGGTAAGCACGACGCTGGCGATAAGCAAACCGTTGCCCCTTGTTTTATCCGACCTTTTCTCGTCTATGTTTAATTGTTCTTTGCGTTTTTTATCATCCATATCAAGTATCTGTTTTACTTACAAACCACAAATATTCATTATAGAGTATATCATAAACACCGCACTGCCTCAAACAAAGCGTGCATCTGTGCTATAATACTTAACGGTCTAAGAGCCCATGTGATTATGTCAAAAACAAGGCGTGAAAATTTTTTGGCAGAAAATTGAAATTCTTTGTAACGAATCACAGTTTTACTGCATTAACATATCAGAAAGGGGGAGATGGAATGCAGCCCATGGAGGAAATATACCGCGACTATGCCACAGTGGTATACAAATATCTTATATCGCTGACTCATGACAGCGACATGGCCGAAGAGCTGACGCAGGAAACATTCTATCAGGCCATCAGATCAAGCGACAGATACGACGAAAGCTGTAAGATGACCACATGGCTGTGTTCCATAGCCAAGAACGTTCTTATAACCTATCGCAGAAAGCACCCTGTTACTGAAGATATCTCAGATCAGGAGATATCCACATCTTCCGCAGAAAGCGAAGCTTTAGACAGTCTTCACAGAGTCGAGCTTTTAAAGAAGATACACTTACTTGAGGACCCTTACAAAGAGGTCTTATATCTCAGGGTATTCGGCGAGCTTTCTTTTAAAGAGATCGGTGAAGTTCTCGGAAAAAATGAAAACTGGGCAAGAGTAACATTTTACAGAGGGAAGGAAAAACTTGGAAGGGAGATAAAAAGCAATGAATAAGATACCATGTGAAGTAATAAGAGACCTGTTTCCGTCATATATAGATGAGCTTACGAGCAAAGTAACAAATGATATCATAGAAGAACATAATAAAAACTGTCCGGAGTGTGCAAAAATACTCGAATCAATGAAAGAGCCTCATATTGAAGCAAATATAATCGAGAATGAGAAAAAAGAGATAGATTTCCTTAAAAAGAACAAAAAGAGGAACAGGACCATTATACTTGGCAGTCTTCTTGCAGCATGCCTGCTGGTTTTTGCTATAGTATATGTACGCTTCTACATCATGGGAAACAAGGCAAATATGGATAATGTTTCATACAAGATCTCCAAAGAAGATAACAGTATCGTCATAGACGCAGATACGAGCGATGACATGCATGAACTGGTAAAGACCAAGGTCGAAGAAGGAAACGGAACCGTTAAGATCTATGTCAACGAAGTCTTAGCCAATCCCGTTAACGACCATTCCTTCCATCTTGAGCTTGAGCAGGCGGACGGAGATACAATAAGCTATGTCCTTATAAACGACAGAGCCATATGGGACAACGGAAAATCGATCTCAGGCAATGTATCAAAGGCATACAGCACGCGTCATATGTACATGGGAAACATGTCTGACAATAACAATACAGCCAATGCACTTCATCTTTATGAGATATTCGGAACATATAAAAACGAGCTGAATTCTTCAAATGAGCCTTACGGCTGGAAGCTTATCCTTGATAACGATATACCTTCAAACATGGCTGAAGTGACTGAACGCAACATGCAAAACTACGGATATATCATATTAGGACTTGTCTCAAATCTTGATGAAGTCATCTTTGAATATACGATAGACGGTCAGGCAAAGACCAAAACCGTTACATGCAAAGAAGCCAGCGATTTTTTAGGACAGGATATAAAGAACTGCTATAAAGAAGTAAGCGTATTGCAGTCATTATATGATATGATGGGTATGTAGGGATTTTTGTAAAGGATAAGACATGCCTCATACATATACATCAGTAAATGAATATCTGCAAAACAGATTCGGTGAAAAGATTTACAAGCTCTCTCTGAATGCCGGCATGACCTGTCCCAACAGGGACGGTTCACTCGGCAGCGGAGGGTGCTTTTTTTGTTCTGAAGGCGGAAGCGGCGATTTTGCTTGCGGACCAGTCTTAAGCTTATCCTGCAGCGCCAAAGACATCGTATCCCAGATAGAAGAAGCAAAAAAGCTTGTGAAGAAAAAAACAAAAGGCAGCAGATATATAGCCTACTTTCAGGCATTCACAAACACATATGCTCCTGTCGATTATCTCAAAGAAGTTTTTTTCGCTGCCATCAATCATCCCGATATAGCGATCTTATCTATAGCAACAAGATGCGACTGCCTGGATGAAAACGTGATAAGCCTTCTTAAAGAACTAAACAGCATAAAACCTGTCTGGGTCGAGATGGGCATGCAGTCATGCCATGATGAAACGCTTAAAGCCATGAACTGCTGCTATACATTTGAACAGTTTGCAAAGAGCACATATCTGCTCAGTGAAAACGGCATAGATGTCATAGCCCATGTGATACTGGGTCTCCCGGGCGAGAGCAGACAGATGATGCTCGAGTCGGTTTTAGCTGCCTGCAGCCTTCCCATAAGCGGCATAAAGCTTCAGCTTCTTCATATACTGAAAAATACAAAGCTTGCCCGTATGTATGAAGAAGAACCGTTTCATATCATGTCTATGGAGGAATACTGTGATCTGATAGTGGAATGCATAGATATGATCCCTGAAAATATAATAGTCCACCGCCTTACAGGCGATGGACCTCGTAAACTGCTTATTGCTCCAATGTGGAGCACTGATAAAAAGAAAGTTCTCAATACACTAAACAAACTGATCAGGGCTTGATATTGAGCTGCTTGAACTCTTTTGCTTCCGGTGCCAGATATGTCAGCATATCGCTTATATCATTTGCTATAGCATCTCTCTCATCTCTGCTTACCGTCTGAAGCCATTCTTCAAGTCTGGGCAGAAGACTCTGTATATATCCCGGAAACTCATCTTCTATGTTCAGATTGATTATAGCACCCTTAAAGCCCCAGCCTGAAATGGAATTAAATACCTCATCAACCATAACATGTCTGATCACTCTGGCTTTGGCCGCTATCGATATAAGCGTGGTATGATCAAATGCCAGATCGACTACAGTCTCCTTGAAAGGCACCTCGCAGATATAGCTTTCCTTTCCCCAGAACTCGACAATTCCGTTTCGTCCTATCTTCACTGTCATATCCGCCATGGTAGCCGAACCCAAGGCCTCTCTTATCTTCTTTGCGGCAGCTTTGTCATCCTTTGAATTGACGCACTCCACAAACTTGTTATAGTATTCGAAAAAAGTATTAAGGATCTCTTCTTTATTGATCATGCGATCACCCCCGGAAAATCAAAATATACACCTTCCAGTTATACTCGCTATTCCCTCAATATTATTTTATCCTTTTCTTTCAGACTTTTCAATGACTTTCGTTAATTTTTCGCACAAAAAGAAGAATTTATTGTGCCTTGTGCAAAAGTCTGTATTTAAACTCTCTTATCTTCTTTGCATATTTGCTCGTCATGATCACTCCGACTATTATCATTCCAAGCTCGATACCCAAAGACAGTCCCTGTACAAAACTCCAGACCGGTGCAGGATCGTTGTTATCGATAACATAGATCGATATTATGAAAAACAGAGCTGCTATCAAACCGACCACAAACATTATGTGTATCCTCTTTAATACCTTAGCCTCCTGCTCTTTGCTGAAATCCGCCACCTTTAATACTGTTTCTTTCATTTCTTTATCCATTTGCTCGTCCTTTCTTTCTCCATCGAGAATCTCTCTTAAATCAACATCGTAATACTCCGCAATATCAATAAGGATATCCAGATCGGGCATGTTGTAGCCTGTCTCCCATCTTGATACTGTCCTTCTGGAAACACACATCTTCTCAGCAAGCTGTTCCTGTGTGATATTCTTTTCTTTTCTCAATTCCTTAAGAAATGTACCTATCTTTTGCTGATCCATCTGTGTCTCCTTTACTGTCTGTTGTTTTCATGTTTGCGCCCTCCTTTTTACGAGTCCACCATATAAAAATGCTTACCTCTTTTAAAGGACACAAAACGAGCAAATGTTAAATTTTACATATGTGACAAAACTGTCTCATTATTTTGATGTGTTTATTTTCTTGCTGGACTGCTCCTTCCTTAGGAAAGTATCCTTTCTGTGCGTGATGTTTATTCCGCCTTCTGCCACATAGTTATTTGCAGCAGTCGCATGTGCGACACTCTTCATGTTTCCGTTTAAGATAAGGCCGGTTATAGCTGCTACGATAAGACCTATGACTGCAGCTGCCGTAACAGTCGAATGAGCAAGTCCAAGTCCGAGTCCCATTATTACTGCGAATACGGCAAGTATCGTTATCCACAGCTTGGGCTTGTTTACCGGGAGATCTCCGACCATCTTGCCCGTCTGTCCGTTCATCGCAAAGGTAAAACTGTTTCCATTCCATCTGGTTGTCAACAGCCATACAGGGAGCATCGCATAATAAGCCTTTCCCTGGGTCACATGGATATTTTCTCTTTTGGTTGAAACAGACGTATAGCCCTTAACATCCTGAAACAGTGCATTCTTGGTTGATTCCTTGGCTCTTCTTACAGCTCTTTCAGCATTGTCTTTTGCCTCAACATCATATTTGTCAGCCAGATATCCTGTAAGATATGCTTTTGAAAACGGCTTGAGATCCTCATACTTATACGGCTCTATGGATTCCATAAGCTTATCATCCATCTTTGTTGACGCATCGGCAGGGATCTTTTCAAAGGACATGCTGCCCTTTCTTTCTACCTGATATATCTCTTTGATGGTGATCTCCTCATCGCCCTGTCTCTTTGTCTGGCTCTTTACTGCTTCATACAAACAGTCGCCTGTTGACTGTCCGTCATACAGCCAGAACGGAACGTACACTCCCTTTACCTCATCAAGGTGACCTGCATTTTTAAATGCCTGAGGAAGAAGATATCTCTTTCCGTAATGCTTCTTTAATGCTGCAAGAGCATCGTCCTTTTCAAGCTTGAAAGGCAAAACAAAGTCAGGCTTTAACATATCTGTAAACTGGCCGGGAACTACAGTGGGATTTCCGCAATAAGGACAGCTCGATGCAGCAAGATTTTCATCGCATACGAGTGTTGCACCGCAGCTGGGACAGCTGTAGGATTTCATCCCTTCTCCGTTCCAACGTTCCTCGGTAACAGCCCATTCATCTCCGGATGCCTGATTAGCGTCTGCCTCAGCTTTTGCCTGGGCAGCTTTGGCATCTTCCTGAGCGTAATGAGCTTCTATCTCCTCAACGGAATATGCACTTCCGCAGAATTCACACTCCATCTGTCCTGATTTTGCTGCAAAATGCAGCGGTCCCGAACATGCGGGGCACTTGTAATTGGTAATCTGATCCGCCATATAGTCCTCCTTCATAGACATCTGTTAATTGACTCATCGTTTAGTATTATAGACGCTTTCGCTTCTTATATCAATTTGCTCATATATTCATTTTGTCCATTTATACAGCTGAGCATAAATTCCGTTTTTATCCATGAGCTCTTCATGAGTACCCGTTTCCTCTATGCCTTTTTCGGTAAGTACCAGGATACGCTCTGCATTTTTGATAGTCGAGAGTCTGTGAGCTATGACAAACGTTGTTCTGTTATGTGCAAGTCTCTCTAACGATTCCTTGACTATGTTTTCACTCTCGTTGTCAAGTGCGCTCGTAGCCTCGTCAAAAATGAGGATGGGAGGATTCTTTAGAAATACCCTTGCTATTGAGAGCCTCTGTTTCTGACCTCCGGAAAGCTTTATTCCTCTCTGACCAATATCCGTGTCATAGCCGTTTGGAAGTTCCATGATAAAATCATGAGCATTGGCAAGCTTGGCAGCCTCAATGACCTCTTCTTTGGTCGCATCCGGCTTTCCGTATCTTATATTCTCAAATACGGTACCTGCAAAAAGATATACATCCTGCTGTACTATTCCGATATTCTCCCTGAGACTCTTTAAGGTCACATCTCTTATATCCTTGCCGTCTATACTTATGCTTCCGCCCGTTACGTCATAGAATCTCGGTATCAGGCTGCATAACGTAGTTTTTCCTCCGCCGGATGAACCGACCAGGGCTACATATGAACCGGCTTTTACTTCAAGATTTATATGTCTTAAGACTCTGTGAGCGGTGTCATTATACTTGAACGATACATCATCAAATACAATGTCGCCCCTTACATCTTTAAGTGTAACCGCATCCTTTTTATCCTCTATATCAGGTTTGATATCAAGTATCTCAACAAATCTCTCAAAGCCTGAGTAGCCGTTCTGGAACTGTTCCGTAAAATCAATCAGAGTTCTTATCGGATCTGTAAATATATTTATATACAGCAGAAATGTCACAAAATCCGCAACATTCACCATTTTCTTAGCAATCAGTATGCCTCCGCTCATTATTACCACCACATTGATAAGCATGGTAAACGCAGTCATCCCCGAATGGAAAAACCCCATGTAGAAATAACTGTTCTTCTTCGCTTTAAGGAACCCTTCATTTCCTTTCTTAAACTTTTCTCTCTCTATCTGTTCATTTGCAAAGGACTTTACTACCCTGATGCCCGAAAGATTATCCTCTATCTGGGTATTTATCTCGGCGATCTGAACGCGGTTTTCCCGAAATGCTCTCTTCATCCTTCTGTTTAGAAAAAAAGCATACAAAAACATCACTGGTACAAGTATAAATGCCGCCAGCGTAAGATATCCGCTTATATTCAAAAGAATGATAAAAGCCCCTATTATCTTTATAAACGATATGGCAAGGTTTTCTGGACCGTGATGCAAAAGCTCCGAAATATCAAACAGATCACTGGTGATCCTGCTCATCAGTTGTCCGACTTTCTGATCGTCATAGAACGAAAACGAAAGTTTCTGATAGTGAGAGAATATCTCAGCTCTCATATCGTATTCCATTTTTGCACCCATTACATGGCCTATATCCGATATAAAGAAATTTGCTCCAAACTGAACAAGAACAAGTACTATCAGACAAAACCCGATCAAAAGGATCCTGTTTACCGCGATATCGGACTGCATAGCAATAACGCCGGTAGTAATGTATCTTACCACCAGCGGAATCACAAGGCTTATGATCGATGCAAGAAATGCAAAGAACATATCAAGCAGAAATATCCCGATATACGGTTTGTAATAGCCTGCCATTTTTTTAAGATTAGCTTTCATCCTTTTCCTCTTTTAGTTTAAGTGCCGCAAGAAAAGCCCTTATCTGATATCTTTTCTTCTCATCATCAAGTTCTTCAAATCCCTTTGAATGAATCGTTGCCGATATCCCGTACAAGAGCTGGCCAGCAAGGATATCAATCGGTACATCGCTTTTGATGTTCCAGCTGCTTAAAAGCTTTTCTATCGCAGGTCTCATGGATTCTATGGTCTTTCCCGACATTGCATACTGTATGGTCCAGTGCATATTTCCCCGAAGAAGCGCAAACTTACTCATTGATTCTTCATAAAGCGGAAGAAATGAATCCACAAGATCATCCGGTGTTTTAAACTCGTTAATAAGATCTTCAAACTTCTCTCTGTAATCATCAAAGAACTTCTCGACCACTCTGTCAAACAGCTCTTCCTTGGATCTGAAATAGTGATAGAACATGCCTATCTCGCCATTAACTATCTCCATTATCATTCTTACGGAAGTTGCTTCATAACCCTTTTCAAAAAAGAGAGCTGTTGCCGTTTTAATTATCTCGTCTTTCTTGCCGCCTGAAAGTACAGGTTTTCTAGCCATTTGTCTTCTCCTCTATCCAGTCGGTTATGGTCTCAAGCACCAGTCCTAAGTTTCCGACCTGACAATGATGATCTGCATACTCATCACTTGTAAAGAGTCTTCCCGTCACACTTCTTGCATTTACCAGTGCATCAAGCTGGTCTTTATAATATACGGTATAAAGATCGCTCTCGCCTGCAAGCACAAGAGTATCCTGTGTGATGAGCTTTGAGATCTCTCTTGTATTATACATTTTTATATGATTGTAATACTCATATGGAGTATGTACATTTTCATATATAGCATATCCCTGCAAAAGAAGCCATTTAGTAAAGTAGTTTTCTTCAAACTTCTTATCAAGCCATTTCCATAAGATGTTCCTTGGATGATAAGTCAGATAATCCATTACTTTTCCAAAACTGCCCATTTTATTTAATATCGCACCGTAAAAGTCATAAATCAAGTCATACATCACAAGTCTTGAGATCCTTTTATCGTATGCCGCAGCTCTTGTCGCAAGATATCCGCCAAGTGAAATACCGATAAGCGTTACATCCTTAAGGTCAAAATAGTCAAGCACGGCACCGGTGCAGTGCTCCCACTCAGCAGTCATCCTGACATCATATTTCATAAGGACTCTTCCCTGTCCTGGGCCTTCAAAGAAATACACGTTGTACTTCTTCTCTAATAGGAATGGCACCAGTGCAAGAAATTCCTGAGAAATGCTGTCATAGCCGCCGTGAATGACTATCGTTCCCTTTGCATCCTCAAGTTCAGAATAATATACAGGCAGTTCATAATCCTCATATGGTATATTAACATACTTTATATCTTCAAATCTGCCAAAATACTCATCATAAAGCCTTACACACCTGTCATACAGCAGATGCTTTAGGCTGTTTCCGTTTTCATCCTTCTCTCCGCTCAAGGTATAAAACTGGGCCGCTCTGAAACAGGTTGCCGCCTTAAAGACGTCTCCTTGATTTTGTGCTTCTTCACCTATTTTAATAAACAGCGAGATCCATTTCTCAAACCCGTCGATCTGACTGCCTATCTTAATCAGTTCCTCTCGGGTAAAAGCTCCCTGAGCATAAAACCTGTTTAACTGAAAATTCAGCGCCTCATTATCATGAAACTTAAAATATCCAACCTGAAACATCTCTTTAGTATTCATTTTCATATCATACCTCCTAATAAACCGAACATCGTTCTGTTAATTGGATGATATCACTGCCGGATATTTTTTGTCAATAAAAAAACAGAACAATGTTCTGTTTTTATTCTTCAATATACTTTTTTATCGGCATATCGCTCCATACATGCGCTTCTATATACCGTTCCGGTCCGTGCAGGCCATCATTGTTCCAGTCCTGCGCAAGGCCATACTTTTCTATAATCTTTAATATCTCTTCATAGGTGTAAACCTGTTTTCGATATTCTTTATCATCATCAATAAGAGGTGAAAATGTCGGCATTGAATCTCCGTATGTAAATGAAATATTCCGTGTATCAAACTCCGTTATCGGGATCTTTATACAATCGCCCTGCTCATACCATGTGCTGAGCCAGGGACTGTGTTCCACGACCATGTAATAGGGTGAATCAGTCTCAATGATACCTCCCTTTTTCAAGAACTCTTTTTTTATTATCTCTTCACATCTGCGACGCTTAACAATGTAGTCTTCATCTCTTTTGGCGCACATGGAATCCGGTCTTTGAATTCTTATCCTTTCCAGTATTTCACGTGCTTCATCTGAAGAGACCTTGGTAAGGCTCTTAAAAGGTCCTGATCTTTTATCGTAATAATGGTACAGATACATGCTTCTTTATTCATCCTATCTATATATCGACTCGTCAATATCTCGTTTTATCGGATCCTTATTCGCTTCACAAAACACCGCGATTGCATCAGCGATATAATCATACAGGTCATCATCTACATAGGCAAACAGCATCGGATTCGCGTCATCATCCGATATTTCTCCATCATGATAAGACTTTGCATATCTTCCGTGTTTTCTTACGGCCTCTATGCTCTTTTCGAGTCTTTCTCTTTCTTCTTCAAACAGGCCCGATCCCAAAAGAGTATCCTTTATGAACGTGCAGAATGATTCATAGTTATCGTCCCAGTTTATGTTTCCGTTTCGCTGCGCCTCATCTCTTATTTTTTCCAGCCGTCTTAATAATTCGCCCTGAACAGTATCGGACTGGCCGTTTTGCGGTACATGATCATGCCATATCTTTTTGCATGTATCAGCGTGTTTTAATGTGTATCCTCTTATGTCAAGATCATTGACAAAACTGTACATTGATTCAAAATCTATCAGATCTTCTGTTTCTTCATTCTTGCTTTTTGTTGTTTTCTTAAGCCAGGATAAAAATCCCATATTCTTTTCCTTTCCGGATGATCAGATATACTTTAATATATCCTGCGGTTTGTTTAATGCAGTATATTCTTCAAATATTCTGGGTGCTCTTCGCTTGTTCTCTTTAAGATACCATCTTGCCTGATATGCTTTCATTCCGCAATCAGTTGCTGCTCTAAGCTCATTGCTGCCTCCGTCTCCTACATATATACATTCATCAGGCTCAAGTTTTAATCTCTCAAGCGCAAGCTTAAATATTTTAGGATCCGGCTTCATGATTCCCACCTCATATGATAGCAGGGCAACATCAAAATACGGATACAGACGGCTGTTTTTAACAGGCTCCACTTCTTCATCAAAGCAGTTGCTGATAAGAGCTATCTTTAAGCCCTTTTTCTTCAGGGCATCAAGCATGTCCGTTATCTCCTTGCCATATGTTGTAAATATCTTTTCCTTGCACTCTTTTCGTTTATTCACAACCTTTTTAAGAAGCTCTTTGGAGTATATATCATTTGCCTGCATTATCTTAGATATGGTCTCTTCAAATGTTTCCTTTCCAAGTGACCTGTCATCCTCGGTTGAATCCCATATCTTTCGATACTGCTCTTCAGTCAGATTAAGATCTGCTGCTACCTGTTCACCAAAGTACGGTTCACTTCTGTAATGAGTTACCAGTGTTTCAAACATATCAAAGATTACTGCTTTAATCATTTCATACCTCATCCTGATTTTTCGATTGTATTCGTAAGCTGTACCTAACAGAAGTGTATCATTTGACCATGATATAACGAGTAAAGAGCGTTGTTGTATTTGCCCGAAGATCTTATTTTCACAAACCTAATTCTCAACAAAAACCAGTTCATCGTTCTCAACTATGACTGTCCCTGTTATCTCAATATTTTTTCTAGGTTCGTATTTAATAACTACAAGTTCGTCTTCATCACAGCTTTCTATCCTATAGCTGAAATTATAGCTGTCAAGAATGTATCCTTTATGATCTGCAGGATCATAGACTGAAATACTGACTCTCGGCATTCCGCTTCCATATGACAGACACCTTACAAGGTCTTCACATCCGTCACCGGTAACATCATATTTTATATTATCACCATCACGAAACGGGCCAAAATATGATGGAAGATGCATTTCTTCTATATATTTATTAAATTCTCTGCTTGCCGCTCTGTAATTAACCTGCTCATCGCATATGCTGCTCTCAACAAGCCCCAGTATTAATATCACAGATACCAGTATTATCCTATTCATATATACCCACTTTTCATCCTATTTTTAGATATTTCATCGGTTCTCCCCACATGCCCATATCTCTTCCGTCATAACCAAGATATGTCTTGGCTGTAGTCTTAACGGGCGCGATGCGGGATAGTTTCTGAGCTACAGTCTCATCAGATGACAGAGATTCATCCTGGAGTACATTTCTGATCTTGCATAGCATGATGTCACTGTCGTTCTTTTTTATAAGATCCGTTACTTCCAGTTCAAAGATCACCGGAGAATCATTCAAAACCGGTACATTGAGTACACTGCCTTTTCCTATATCAAGATCAATCTTCATCTTATCTGGATTACTACCGCTTACACACCCCAGATAATCCGCAACAGGCAGCATATCTTCTGTTACAAGATTTGCTGAGAATATCTTGTCACGCATTATGTTTTCCTTTGTAAGCTTGTTTCCGCCTATGCAGCACATCACTCCCATTTCGCAATCCCATATATAGCTGAACCAGCAGAATAATCCAAAATCAGGATTTCCTTTCTCATCGTATGTGCCGTATAAGAACAAAGTCTGCGGACAAAAATCATTATTTGGTTTTAAACTTATCTTTGCCATAAACACCCCCTGATATATGTTAAATAACCCTGTTTGTATTATAACGGGTATTGATGTCAGAAATATATCTCAAAAATATAATTTATATACAAAAGTAAAAGACATGAGCCAGATTTGAATAAAAACTTCTTCATCTGTTATAAAACATATACTTCAGACACCCAAAACAATTGATTTTATGCGTCTTTTATGACTCCTGCAATTTTTCGCTTACTTGTTTACTTCCTCAAAATATATCGTATATGCCTCATCATTAACTTCATATAGAGGGATCATGTTTATATTCTTCGGCTGGTGCTTGGTTCTGTAGTTATTCTGAAGCCAAACAAACACATCGTAGACATGTTCAGTGTTCTTATACATGAACTCTTCGGGTTTATCAAAATCTCCCCTTATGGTATCAACCTCTTCGGTAAGTCCCGCAAGCACTATAGGTCCGTCAACAAATGCTGCCATTTCGTTCATATCAGGCAGTCTTTGTGCTTTAACTTCGCTTGGCAGGAAGATATATATCTCATCATTTGCTTTTACTTTCTCAATGAATGCGTAGCCGTTTTCTGTTTTCAGTT
This sequence comes from uncultured Lachnospiraceae bacterium, assembly GCA_902789785.1. Classification (GTDB taxonomy): domain Bacteria; phylum Bacillota; class Clostridia; order Lachnospirales; family Lachnospiraceae; genus Colinaster. Next base: position 495 of record CADAPR010000005.1, on the reverse strand, counting down.
CTTCAATATCTATTTCTTTTCCATTTACTGTGATTACAGGCTTAGCCGATATCCATCCGGGTATCCTTAGAGCCAATGTAAATCCGTTACCTGCTTCTACCTTAAAGCTCATCTTCCATCTGGATTTTTCACTGCAGTGACTGTACTTCACGTCCACTCATTAAAAGTGACTGATCCAAACTTATATCAATACTTCCCAGTTTTCCCGTCAATTTGGACGGTATATACTGGTTAACATACAGCGTATTGTTTTCATCATCGGCCGAATAAACAATCCTCGGGTACTTTGTAGCCGACTGTATCATGGTCCCCTGACAGCACCAGAAATCACGCCTCTTGCTTGCCCATTTCTTTTTTGAGCCTGTTGTCATTGGCAGAAAATATGCAGGCATGCCAGTTTCTTTAGACTGCTGTGCAAGGAAACCGTTATATATGCATCGTTCAATATAGTCGCAATATTCACTGTTGCCCGTCCATGAAAAGAGATAAAGCGCT
>CADAPR010000004.1 GCA_902789785.1 uncultured Lachnospiraceae bacterium | reverse complement strand
ATAAAAATGGAGCTCAGACCATATAAAAGCAGTGATGCTGAAACAATTCTTTCCTGGTGTGATAATGAAAAATCATTTTATGAGTGGAGTGCAGGAATACTAGGTAATTATCCGATCACTGAAAAACAGTTTGGTTTTGTTGAATCATTAATAGCTTTTACAGCATTTGAAAATAATGAGATCGTTGGATTCTTCACATTAAGGAAACCAAACGAATCTAAAGATGAACTCAGGATTGGATTTGTTATCATCGATCCTAAAAAGCGTAAAACGGGGCTTGGTAAAAAAATGCTGAAACTTGGTCTCGACTATGCATTCAACATAGGCAAAGCAAGCGTTGTATCTCTCGGAGTGCTTATTACTGCTACAGATCTGCGGGATTTGAAGATATTGAAACCAAAAGAATCGAGACCTATGAAATACTGGGTGAAAAGTGGGTCTGCAAGGAAATGATAAAACATATATCATAAATGTATATCGTTATTAAGAAGCATCAGAGAAAAACCACAAAATTCGTTAATAAATCATGAATGACCAGCATATTATGCTGGTCACTTGTTTTTCTCGCTTAAGTTTATATTACTATTCAGATATATCTTCCTGTTGATCATTCTCACAGTCTGAATTATATTTCTTTTTTCTGTCTGCGATGAATACGGCATATAGCAAACTCCAAAAAGTATAATCCAGGACACACAGTATAGCCAACCATTTAACAGGACTGATCAGCCCTGCTATCATAAGATGAATTCCTCCAAGTAAGGGTATTCCTGATATATGATGATCTATACCTTTACTCTGGATCTTTTTAGTTTCAATGATTGCGCCTATATTAATTATCAGGTATAAGAGACCGATCCCGCCAATGATTGCCGGAAAGGTCCACGGATGCATCTTAAACCACATGATGAACACTCTCCCAATTCACATTATCTATACCATAAAACTGATTTCAATCTTTGTAATATAAATCTGAAATAGGAACTCTTTCCGTATACCATGATGTAATGTCATGAATAATAGCAGTATTTAAATCCTCTATAAATATCGCTTCGTCATAATCCATATTTCTGGCATACTCAATATCATCTTGTTCCTGTTCAGAAATTATATCAACTTCTTCAAAATCATGTGCAAGATAGTTATCGCGCAGATTTACTGCTAAATCAATATACTCTGGTTTGTAATAGATTAAAGTCTTTTTCATATAACCACTCATATTTCACTCGCGAATATAACTTACTATCAAGCGTCAGAATTGTTTAGTGAAATCCATAAAGATTAATCCTTTCGCTTTAATACAGAGATCGCCGCATAGTGCAAAACTTCAAACCTGTCAGGTGCATTCTCAAGTAGTTTTCTGTGTTCAGTTTCCCATCTGGCCAGATCTTCAGATAATAACGATGCGCCCACACCCCGACAGGCAATCATACGTCCATGCCAGGATTTCTTGGTAAATGGCACCTTTAGATCATACTCTTCATGATCTTCCAGATCAAAATAATCAAGCATAACATCAGGAATAGAAATAGGACGTTTCGTCTCGCCTCCACCAGTCCATTCAGGATTAAACTTCCTAACGAGTTCTTCGCTCTTTCCTGCAATCTCATCTTCAAAAGGAAGCCATGCCATATATAGAATGACAATCCTTCCGTCTTTTCTGAGTATCCTGTGTAACTTTGGAGCAACTCTTTTATGATCGAAATACAAAAAGCACTGACATGCTGTGATCACATCAAAAGAATCTGAAGGGAAATCAATCTGTTCTGCCGATACTGCTTTGAATTTGATATTCATACCTGATTCTGCAACAAGTCTTTTTGCCTGTTCGATCTGCCCCGGAGAAATGTCAGTTGCCGTCCACTCTGCTCCGTATCTATACATGTTACGCGGCAATACGCCTGTGCCTGTACCGAGGTCCAACACTTTCTGCCCTTTGACACAAAGTCCTCTGTCTGCTACTCTTCTATAAAATTCCTCGGGATATATGTCCCTGTATCTGGCATAGTATTCAGAAGTTTTTCCCCAGTCAAAAGCCTTACCCTCATCTATCCTCTTATCTCTTATTTCCATATATGTTCCCTTCAATATCAATTTGTGACATTTATTGATTGGGATTATCATGCTTTGTAAACAGATTTGATAAAGCATCTGATATTGCATCAGCTTTCCTGTATACTTCTCTACAAATATCAGTACGCCAAAAAGCAAACTCCAACAAAGCATCCCTGTTTTCTGTTTTGTCTATCAGATATTCCTCATACCCATAAGCACTACGTGATAATTGAAACAAATAAACATATGGCATAGCTTCCAAATCTCTTTTAGTAAGCTGAGCATATTTCATATACTCCTTCACATACTGTGCAAAATCCTCGATATCAAAAGCTTCTCCCTTTCTACAAGTACCAGCTTGTATATATGACCTCATTATCTCCCAAATAGCAGGCAACTTTGCTGCCGCAACAAAGTCTATTACTGCCTTTACATGATCTTCATCGAATATTAACTGGCATGCCGTATAATCTCCATGACTTGGTGTATATGTGATGCCATTAAAGTATCCTTTCATATCCTCAATATGACTAAAAAGCTCTTTCTTGAATAGAAAGTCTTCTTTAATCCTACTGTAATTGGGATCGCATTTCTCTTTTTCCAAAGCATCAAGCAATCTGTCATATTTCTTATTCACGGCTTCCACTGAAATACTCTCAGCCCATTTTTCGTCAAGTCTTGATTCCATGGGATAATCTTTGAGTATGGAATGTAATATTCCAAGATATTTTGCACTATCCTTTAAAAGATCATGTGGCAAATCGTTCAGATATGATTTCCCTTCCAGATATTCCTGTACACTGATCACATGCCCTTCAAACAAAATACAGCTATCTCCACTTATTGTCTTGGCAAATCTTGCCACCGGAAATCCTTTTGAATACAAATACTCAACAAGTTCTGTCTCTCTTTTAACATCTTGAACAGTGAATTCTTTTTGATATTCTTTGAAAAAATATATACCTTCCTTGCAACTAACCTTATAGCAATTCGCCGTCCCCATCGGAAGATGTTGACTCTTAGTCATACGGAAGCCGTATTCCTGCAGCAAGAACGTCTGCATCTTATCTTGATCAAAAACACTTTTTTCAATTGGCATTAAACATTACTCCCGATATACTTTCACTTATATGACAGAAATAGGCCAGAGAAACAATCAATACAAGCAAACTATTAGTATAAGAGCTACAATAGCGGTATTCATATCGATATATACACCATTATTCACATATCCATACTTAACCTCAAAATGAGGTATCCCATCGTTCCCATCGGGAAACCAATAACTGTCATGTAGACCAAAACTTCTGGTCCTATATTATCAGTCATACCAAACAACAATAATGATTCAAATACTAAAGAAGCAAACATAATCACACAGCCAATGATCGTTACGATTATTGCAAATATCTTGTCACCACGATACAGTACTGTTGTCTCCAAATGTTTCTTGATGAGCATTTTGTATAACATGATCATCACCCCGAAGAACAATACAAATCCTATAAAATATATTATGTAGTTATATCTGAAATTATTACCGTTTGAAATAAATGTACTCCACGTTCCGATATATACTTTTCCGAGTGTTTGAACATACCCGCATAGACATGCAGCAATTATAACAAGTAGCATATATAAACATATTATTCCCATTGTTTATCCCTATGATTTGAAATAAAGTGAAAAAAATGTTTTCATATAAAATCTCTTAACTCTCAGATAGCGTTTGTATTAAATACACAAGATTTGGACCATGACCAAATCTGAAAACATATATCAAACCTAAAATGCCTATAACAATATGTAGAACAATAAAGATCATCTTTTGCACATTGCCCTTGTCTTTTAATATAGCGCACTGACCTATAATGAAACCGATCATTTTTATGAGTATTATCATTACTTCCCAAAATCCGGCTCCTAGGCGAAAAACGACTTGATTTTGCAGTTCACCTGACCAGTTCTCATATTCAGTAACATCAAATCCGACTAAATCTACCAATAATGAAGGTATGAAAAAGATGAATAATACTAGGAGCAAAAAATCTATCAAAACCATAGTGATGCTTAAAACTGTCTTGTTTTTCATAACTGTAACCTCTGCATATTAACTATAAATCCTCAGATAATGGATAAAATATTTAATCCAAAAAAGAAGGATTTTACACTGAAGGCGCAAAAAACTCACATAAATTCATTTTAACATAAATTGTGGCTAAAGAACTTGTCTATGTAAATATAGAACGAGCCGAATGATGGAATTAACACCATCATCCAGCTCGTCAATCATCTTATAACATCATATTACAATCTTAGTTATACAGAGTTTCCGCCATCTGAGCTATCTCATCCGCAGCAGCATGCAGTTCCTCGATGGTCGCATTGATCGTAGCCATCTCTTCGCTCTCCTCGTTAATACTCTCACTGATCTGTCTTATCTTTATAAGAATATCCTTTACTGAAGAATTGACATTATTGAGAATACCTGAGATGTGTTCAGTTGTCTCCTTCGTAGAATTAGACAGCGTCTGCACTTCGGTTGCTACAACCGCAAAACCTTTTCCAGCATCTCCCGCTCTTGCAGCTTCAATAGAGGCATTCAAAGATAACAGATTAGTCTGATTAGCTATACTCTGGATACTGCTTATGATCTCCATAGATGCATTAACTGCATTCTCAATAATATTCGCAGCCTCGGTTACCTCTTCCTGTCTTAAAGAAACATCTCGCATCTGGTTAGCCGCATATTCAACATTCTTAGAAATCTCAGCGATTCCTGAACGTAATGATGAAATATTAGGCTCCATTTCTTCCTCAAAGCGAACCCTGTTCTTTTTCTGCTCGCTTATATCAAGTATTGTTCCGGCTGCCATAAGCGGAACACTGTCCTTAGACCATACTACATAGCTTGATGCTCTGACCCATACATACTCACCATTCTTGTGTCTTATACGATATTCCATATCAAATACAGTTCGTCCAGTGGGATCTCCCAACTGCTTTGCCATGGCAGCAGATGCCTGCGGTACATCATCAGGATGGATCCTCGTGATCCATGACTGCATGATATCCGGAAACTCCGATGTATGAGGTGCAAATCCCAGTATCTTCTTAAACTGATCAGAATAAACCATAGGTGAACTTGGATCATCGATTGCATACTTGGTAAGATCCATGCTCCAGCTTCCTTCAAGCATCATCAGATCGACTGCAGCCTGTCTTCTTGAATCATGTTCAAATATCTCTGCATTCTTTTTATGCTCATCTATATCTGAAAACGTACCTATGAATTCCCTCGGACTTCCGTTAGCATAGCGTAAACACTCACCGGCTGCATGATACCATTTGTATTCACCGGATTTAGTGAGAAGTCTATAATCGATATCATATTTTGCTCTTCCCGTTTTATCTGAAGCCGCAGCTCCAAATGCAGCGAATACGTCTGCTGCATCATCAGGATGAATGAGTCCACCGAGTGCATCTAACGTATCCGGCAGTTCCTGCCTGTTATAGCCTAACATCCTGCGGAATTCATCACTGAACATTACTTCAGACTGATTTCCGCTCTCATCATAAAAACACTTCCATATGCCAAGATGTGTGCTGGTATTGACTGCTTCCAGCTCTGTTCTGCTCTCTTCCAGCAGCTTATTAAGTCTTGCTATTTCCTGATCTTTTTCAGCTATAAGAGCATAAGTGTCATTACCCGAATCCAATACTTTCCTTCCAAACATCCTTCAACCCTCCTCTGATATGAGCTTCCTTCTTGTATTATATCACATTTCGGGTTATAAGCGATAATATCAAGCAGTGCCGTCGTTATATCAAATTGTTATAGCATTTTTACTGTTCCTCGACTTCCATCCACAATCACCTTGTCGCCTGTATGAAGCAGAGTTGTCGCATTACCGCAGCCTACCACAGCCGGTATGCCGCATTCTCTAGCTACTATTGCAGCATGTGACAAGGGGGCGCCGATATCAGTTACAATAGCTGATACCTTCGTAAAGACTGGAGTCCATCCTACATTTGTTGCAGCGGTCACTAGAATATCCCCTTCTTTGATATCTCCTATGTTTTCAATATCAGTTACAACTCTGACCTTTCCTCTGACTATTCCAGCTGCTCCGGCAAATCCTTTTATATCAGCATCCTCAGCTGGTGTGTGTTTCATATCCTGGATATAATAATCGCTCCTATGATCCTCATCTGCTCTCCACTCATCTACATAAAATCTGCCCACAACAACATTAGGAAGCGGATCATAAGTCATATATCTTTCATATGTTTCTCGTCTCAGGGTCAGTTTTTCATGTGCTGTTCTTTCACCCTTAAGATATGAAAACAGTTCATCAAATGTGAGCATAAACACATCATCATCCAATCCAGTCAGTCTGCCGACCTGCAAAATGTATTCTCTGAATACACAGAATATCCAAACCCCTTTGCTTCGCAGATCCTCTCTGAATTCATTTGCCTTGACAAAGCGCGATATCTTCCTATCTATCCATCTTCTTTTATTCGGATATTTATCCTTAAATTCAGCCAGTACCTCTTCATAGGCTTTTTTCTGAACTTTTTGCATCTCATACATATTCAGATGGTCGTCCTTATGTTGCTCTATAAGCTTATCTACATATGAATAATCCTCATACGGATGAACAGCAGCCAGCTCCATTTCATTAGGACATCTCTGTCCGCAAATTCTTATATATTCTTCCTTGGTCATCCTGCCGTCTATGACATCATTTATCAAAAACAACGGTTTCATGCTTTCGATCAATCCAAGACATCCAGCACATAATCTGTCCGCCATATCGTCTCCGGCTATCTTTGCTATGCTGTTTCTGGTATTAAACAGCGGGACCATGGAAGTACCGGACTGCCCGATAACTGATGACATACCATCTCTCAGTTTTGTCAGCATTTCCTCTTTCCAATATGAATTGAGCTGCTCCACACTATTTATCTTTTTAATCTCTTCGATCATATCTCGCGCGATATCATCCAGCTCACTGACCATTTTCTTCTTTTGTTCCTTAGTCAGTCTGGATTTTTGTTTTGGGAAAAAGAGTCTGAATATCCTTTTTAGAAATGCCTTTTTATCAAATGGCGATACAGGCACCTCAATGCCATCAGGAACTCTTCCAACAAGTCCCTTCATACCCTCATATGCCTTTTCCTTTTTAAAGCCGAATGATACTGCCAACGAACACATAACAGATATATTCATATACGGTTGTCCGCATATATTGTCTAACCAATCGGGTAGACCCAAAATCTCATTAATCTTTTCCAGAACGCTGAATGTCATTGGAGATACCGGTTTCATGAATATCTCACCTACATTAGTTCTAGTTAACATCTTATATGCGGATCTTGTACCGTTGATATCATAGCTATCCATATCAAGTCTTTTAAGAGTCGTGATCGGTCTTGCCTGAAGTATATATACCTTTTTTTCAGATACCGCCCATTCGATATCCATTGGCATTCCGTAGAGCTTTCTGATCACGGCACAGTATTTTGACAGAGTCTTTGCATATTTGGCGAATTCTGTCGGGCCTTCATATTCATACTTTATAGCGTTTATCCTGAATTCCTTAGCATTTTCTATGCCTGAAACAAGTCTTTCTCCTTCACCGCATACATAGTTTCCAACCATTTTCTCATCCTTGCCCGTTATGACATCGGATGTGAACAGTACACCTGCAAATTCAGCTTTTACATATCTCTGGATGATGATACCTATTCCAGCTTTTTGAGTCAGATCAGCAGACTGATTCTTTGTATATGCCATAACATTTGAATTATTACTCGATGAAGCTACTCTTTTTATGGCTTCAGAAATATCTTTTTTCTCTACGTCGATCACCGTTTCATACTGTCCCGCAAATGAAGCATTGTTACCATCCTCATTTATCGCAGATGATCTTATTGCATACGTTGATCTATCACTAAGGTTATTTAAAAGCTCTCTGAGTTCGTTATCAGCTTCTGCTCTTAGCCTCGTTCCTTCTAATGCATCACAATTTATCACATATCCTTCAGGTATGCGCATGCTTGTATTCTGCATCATATATGCAAGTGATCTTGCCTTTCCTCCGGCAAGAGAATATTTATCTAACGGTAAACTGTTAAGTGGATATATAAACATTATCAATCTCCTAAAAGCAGGTCTATACGCATGTCAAGGAAATGCTTCAATTCTTCCTTATTTGCAAGATCGATTCCAAAATCCTTTTTTATATCATCTTTTCTGTATATGATAAGCTGCATCATAGTAGACAGCTCATAGGCGATCAGTCTGCATTCATTTTCGCTCTTTTTTCCTTCATAATGCTTTAAGACATAAGGGAAGGTAAAGGATTCCTTTCCAAGATCTCTCTTAAACAAGACAAAACTGGTGATTGCCTTAGTAAACTTATGATTTTCCACAAGGCACTGTGCCACTATAAAATGCATCTGCTTGATTATATCTTTGGGCGGTGCCAAGGAATTAATGATAGCTGATACATCACTGTCTTTTAAAAATTCAAGATACTGCTTCTGAAAAGTCTGATATATAAGATTTTCTCTGGATCCGAAGCAGTAATTTATCATCCCCGGCTTCACGCCTGCCTTAGAAGCTATCTGCCTGCTTGTCACAGTCAGCGGATCATCCATATCCTCCATCAGCATTAATGTTGATTCAATTAATCGATCTTTTGTGATCTGCAGTTTTTCATCTTTATTCATAATGTGTCCTCATTATTGAACGCGTTCAATAATAGTATATCATAAAAGATTATAAATACAATAAAATCATGTTACAATTAGGACATGAAAGTTTTGGAAAAAACCAACAATACCGATAAAGCCTGGCTCATAATCATTCTGTTTGTCGGAGTATATTATGCTCTTTTATATGCTCTTTCATTCATTATGGAATACCCTGCCACTTACGCACTTATAGGGATCAACGGACTGGTATTTCTAGCTATCCATCTTAAAAAGCTTGAAGTAAGAGATCTATGCTCTTCATACTTTCTTTCTGTCAAGAAAAAACAGTCATACAGAATAATGTCCAGCGCATTTACTCACGAGCATCCTCTGCATATACTCTTCAATATGTATTCTCTCTCAAATATCGGCCCCGCTCTGGAAACGCTTTTGGGCAGACACGCATTTTTCGCCGCTTACCTTTTGCTCATCATCATATCAGGAAGGATCTCAGTCATGCTCAAGAAAAAAAAGAGCCCCTATACTTCAAGTATAGGAGCTTCTGGAGCAATATGCGGTCTAATGGGAATTCTCATCAGTATGATAGGAATATACAATCCGTACAATCTGAAGTATTTTCTTCCCACCATAGCATTGCTGATCCTCATGTCTTTTTCAAAACACATTGATTCCATAGGTCACTTCTGCGGACTTTTAACCGGGATCATAATGGGATTTGCCATGCTCGGTTTTATGTACTGAAAGACCTGAATATGTAATCAATATACGATGTATCTTCAAAGCGCAGATAGTTTCCGTAAGGCATGACGGTACAAGACATCACCCTGATACCAGATGCTACCAGTATCTGATAACCATTCTGACTCATGAGCAGAGCTGGTTCTTCATCATTTCCATGAGAGATATATCTGGCAACATTGCAAAGGTCCATCCACGAAAGCATATCTTTGTAACGCGCACTGAGCTTTTCCTTCTTACCCCAGTCAAAATAATTCCACCAGACTTTTCCGGCTTCATGATACTGTCTGGCAGTATTCAAGTTCTCTGTTAAAAGTATCGTTCCCTTTTTCGATACGAAGCTTAATGCGCCCGATCTTTTATCGATCCTTACTGTAAGCTTATTAAGTCTAACCTCAATAGAATCCCTCATGTCGGCACACAGCCATTTGACCTGTTCATCATATTTAACTTCTTTCGGAAGCGGCTTAAGCTTTATACTATCCTCTTTCGAAAAAGTTATACGGACCGTTTCGTCAGAGACAGGTATGATTGAAAGGATACCGTATCCTGTGACTATTTCCAGTTTTGTCTTATCCTTATTGATCCATCTGACACTGTTATTTATCTTTACATGTCCGATAGGTTTTAACGATGTGGATTCTGGAGCAGTACCAAATTCAGACTCTTGAACCTTCTTGGTATCTTCCTTTGCTATCACGTCTGATTTAGGAGTAATTATCCCGGGTTTTACTTTGACAGCACTCTTTGACTTAACTATGGCTTTTTTCGCTTCCGGCTTCTTTCCTTTGACCTCGATCTTTTTGGGGCCGTATTTTTCACGAAGTACCCTGTCTATATCACCTTCTATCGCCTGCTCCTTTGCAATCTCTTCTTTTGTCTTGAACTCTTCTTCAAACTCAACAGGCTTGATGTGATAATCGTCCTCTTCAAATGTGATGTTTTTTCTGTATTCAGGTATCGGATCCGCTACCAAACCGGTAAGTGATCCCAGATAGAATACCCTAAGCTCGTGTAGTGCTCTTGTTGCTGCAACGTAGAGAAGCTTTGCATAGCCATCCTGTGAAAACTCCGTGTCCTCTCCAGAGAAGTATTTGACATCTGTGTGATCTTTCAAATAATCATAAACTTCTTTTGCTTCGTTATTATCCTTACAGATCACTGCAATGGTCTCATATTCCTTTTCCTTCATCTTGAGCGTCTGCTCTAGAACAGTCTCATTTAGCTTTTCTTTACTGTCACATCCTCTGCACTCAACCTTTTCTCCGTGACGAACGATCGGTTCAACAGGGTATATCGGGAACGTTGCATGGCGTAAAATATCAGTCGCAAATTCTGATATCTCCACCGTATTACGATAACTCTTTTTAAGAAGTCCGAAATAGTCATATTTGTCAGGGAGCATCACTTTCTTAAGTTCCTCCCAGTCAGACAGACCACTGCCAAAATTGATATTCTGTGAAACATCACCCATTATCGTAAAAGTGCATTTGCTCATGCAGTATTTTAGCGACTTGTAAACCATCATTCCAAAATCCTGTGCCTCGTCGATAACAACATGGCTTGCTTCCTGTATTACTTCGCTTTCCTTAATGCGTTTGTATATGTAAGCAAGAGAAGCCAGATCATACAGATCCGGAGAATCCTTTTCATAGATTATGTCGCTATTAATCGACTTTTGTTCTGTAACAAAAGTCTCGTACAGTTCAAATACCGAATCCTTCCAGTAGAAACGTCCGAAATAGTCTTTGTATTTCCTTAATAACTTTTTCTGTTCCTCCTCATTGTATGAGTGATACTTGCCGTAGATCTCATTTTCAAGTTTTGTCATGAGAATATCATTCAATCTCTCAATCTTTCGAATCATAGGCAGGTCACGATAATCATGCATGATGCTCTTAATATCCTTACCGCTCATGATCAGACGATCGATCTTTTCTAACCTTATATCCTCACAGGGAATGATCTCATCTTCGAACTTTTTGCAAAAATCCTTAAGCAGTTCAAACCATTTATCTGTTCCCTTTATTCCTATACTCTTTTCTTTCTTATCAAATCTGCGTACGCTGTATTTTTTATCCCAATCCTCATAAAGAAGTCTTGTAAACAACTCCTCCATAGTCATCTGTCGCACACCGTATACATCAAGATCCGGGAGCACCCCTGTAATGTAATTTAACAGTACTTTATTACTGCCAACTATATAGAAACCATCCGGCTTAAATTCCGTATCATAGTTATACAGTATGTACGATATTCTGTGCATAGCTACCGTAGTCTTTCCGGATCCGGCGCTTCCCTGTACCAGAACATTGTGCCTGGGATTCTTTCGAATAATCTCATTCTGTTCCTGCTGTATCGTTGCGATGATCTCGCTGAGCACATTTCTTTTGCTCTTAGACAGGTATTTAGTGAGAAGATCATCATTAGCAACTACATCCGAATCATAATAATCCTTTATAGTTCCATCTTCGATCTCGTAAGTTCGTTTTCGTTTTAAATCTGCCCTGAAGATTCCTTCTTTAGGCACCTTGTACTCACACATGCCAAGACTGTGATCATAGTACACTGAAGAGATCGGAGCTCTCCAGTCTATAACCTCGGGCTGGGACGGATCCATGGCTATGACAGTTTTTCCTATGTAGAAACTCTCACGCTTTTCATTATCGGGATCTTCAATATCGATTCGCCCGAAAAAAGGTTTCTTTCCTGCTCTTTCGGCTCTTCTCATGTCATTTCTGACTTCTTTGAATCTTGCATCCGTGTTGAACCACTGAGCCAGTCCTTCCTTGTCCTCTACATCATACACTTCTCTTAATGACTTCAGTTCATCCTGAAGTCTTGTCGCATTTTTCTTTATGCTAACAAGCTTTTGTTCTGCGATCTCTTTTACCCTATTCAGTTTTTTCTCTTCGTCTTCCCGGGTTGTTCCGTAGAAAGTTCCGGTAAACATTTTCTCACTCATTTGGTGTCTCCTTTTTTGTTCCTACATCTTAACAAAGAATTTAAAAAAGGTATAGACTTGTATTTAAAAATATCTTACCATGCATAATGAAGTGTGCGAAAAAACCGATGCGATCATGCATCGGTTTTTTATTCTCTCTATAAACATATCAATTTATCTGTATTCCTAATCTCTCAGATAGAACAGTCCATCATCAGTTCGTCCGACTATCTTCGAGTGTACAAAGGGATTCATCACGTTCGGATTAATAATCCCAGCCTCACTAAGATTCACAGCGCTTTCCTTAGATACCGCCTTATGCTGTTTCATATATTCTATAAAGCAGTGTCCTTCCACAAAGCCTATATCAACTGATTCTCTTGACAGTTCGATTGCCTTTAGGATCAATTTAAAGATCCCAGATACATCATATTTGTGTCCCGTTATCATCATTATTGATCCATTAGAATCGATCGCATCACATAGTTGCCTTAAAGTAAATGAATTATGGATAGTTATACACCTATCTTCACTCTTAATACATAAGTATGGTTCATAAAGATGATCAGAAACTGTGTATGAATCATTTCCATTTATCAGATAGTATTCTTCATCATCCTTAAAGAATACCAAGTTTTTATCTTTGTATAATTCAGTCATCTGAATCACCTTAGGCCATTCTTACTTCTATTTGTTCTCTGAGCTTTTGCGCGACCTGAGCAGATACTTCCTTTTCTCCCTTAGGATATATCCAGTCAAATCCATCACCTTTAAATCTCGGGAAAACATGAAAATGGAAATGTCCAAATTCACAGTTTTCACCACCGTTTTGCATAACGCCGTATCCCTTAGCGTTATATACAGTTTCATAAGCTCTTATGATCTTCCTAGATACTCCTATGATCTCTAAAACATATTCATCCGGAAGATCACATATATTATCCACATGCATTCGAGGGATGATCAACACATGTCCCTCATTAGCAGGATTTATATCCAAAAAAGATATCGTATTCTTTGTTTCATCAACAATATATGCTTCCTTTTTATGATCAGCTATGTCGCAAAATAAACACATTATCTATTCTCCTTCTTCACTATTTTCATTATGATAAAAATCTTTAGTATGCCATACATTAATACATTTACTGCCGTTACAGTCATTGCAAGTGCAGGCAGATACATACCTGTTCCAAATCTGTCATAAATAAACTGCAGCGGAGTTCCCCTCACAGGCCGAATCATGAACCAGTAATTGCAATTATAGGCATGGTCAAATATCAGGATAATTCCTGCACATATGATCATAAATACATGATTTCTCCATATGTGCCTGATGCTTGGCTTGCACCATCCCATACTAAGACATAGGATCGGAAATATGACCTGGAGAGTGTGCCATACAAATGAATGCAGACTGTAGAAGTTTATGATCGGATACATAGACCAATCCGGAAAAACAATAGCACAGACAGCTGCAGGAAGAAGCGTAATCATGCTTATTTCGGAAAAGGTTTCCCGTACTATCCCACTACGTGTAAATGCGATCACCGGATACATGTATATGGCAATGCTGCATAAATGGATCGGCAAATGTCCTATATCCATGCGACCATGAGCTGATAATACGGCTATCTTCAAAACCTCCAGTAACGGTAATAATACAGCTAAGGATCGCATGATCAATTCTTTGTATCTGCCTTTTACTCTCTCAAACGCTATTATCGAGACTGCAATAAAAAACAATATAACGACAATGACCGTCTTATGGGATGATCCCCACAATGTAAAACCGTTACCCGGCAAAATATCTCTTTCTTCCAGCCAGAAATAACTCGCCTTGTTCAATACCGCTCCTTTTTATGTCTCATAACTGATTGTATCATTTAAGATGATGGTTTATATGTATTATAGCACACATGCATGCACTCATACTGACCACAGAACCGAAGAAAACAAAAAGAGCAAAATAGACATGCTACTTTGCTCTAAGCTTTACTTTGTTTTACAGTTCAGTTTATTTCTCGTAATACTCTTCTATAGCTACAAGCCATATTGCAAGATATTCATCCTTGAACATATCCGATGAATACTCAGTTGCTCCATCATTAAAGAATACCGTTCTTTCAGCGTAGTTAACTCTCCAGGTATCGTCCTTGCCCTGGGCAGTCACATGATACTGATATTCAGCCGCATTGTTCGCATCAAGATAACAGTCATTTATCTTTACATCAATGCCAAAAAAGTTATTTGCCATAGCAAGTGCCATGATCATGTTCTTCTTATTCCGTTCAAAATCAGGGCTGAGGTCCTTGTCTACAAGCATTATGGCAAGAAGATCATAAAACAGATCTCTGTTAATAGTACGTCCCTCTTCGAGGACATTTGAATCGACATAATCGAGAAAACCTTTAAGATCCTTGTCATTTGCCAAAACAGTTGATCCGTTCATACCACCGTTAGGTACTACAGTTATATCATTTCCATTTCTGACAACATCTGTAAAGCTGTAAATCGTCTTATCCCCCACAGGCATCTCTTCTTCCTCTTCATCCAAAGCATCAGTATCTGTATCTGCATCTGAATCAGTACCAAGATCAAGATTATTTATGTTGTCTATCGATTCGTTAAGCTTATCAAAATCGATATCTGTATCTACATCGCTATCAAATTCCTCAACATCGATTACATCATCTTCTTCATAGTCATTTTGTGATCCGCATGCACCAAGAAAGCAAACTGTCATTACAATAGCCAAACTAATCATTATACGATATGAAATTCTTCGCTTCATTTCCATCCTCCACATCAACGTATGAAATAACAACATTTCCATTATACACACATATCAGAAAAAAGATAGTATTATTTATACTTAGAAGCGATTACATACAAACCTCCTGTGGAAGACGGGCTCTGTCGTCTATATAGTAATCACAGGTTATCTTCCTTGAATTGTTACCATACAGTTGAACTATCTCCGGTATATTGTCATTAACCGCATCAAAGGTAAGTTCCTGTTCATGACACCAGTCAATAGCTTTTTCAAGAGCCTCACCGGCTCTGCATGTCCAAAGGATCAGCTTGTTGCCTTTTGCTCTCCATTTCTTCAAAAATTCTATAAGATCGATATTAGGTTCTCCCAGTGCTGGCCAGTCGCTGTAACAGAGCGTTCCATCAAAATCGACTGCTATTATTTCATAATCAATCATCTGACCACCTCAATCCGTACATTTCTAATCTATTTCTATTACAATGCATATTATTCAACATCTTTCTTGTATTACGAACAATTGTTTGGTATAATCATAATAGAACAGATATTCGAATGTGTCAATCAGTTTTTCAACAGTGCTATAATATCCCTAGCGGTATTGATAAGAGTAAATTAGTAAAGATGTGTACAAGATACTATATTGATGAAGATACACCAGAATTTAATGACGTTATAGAAAAAGCCATAAGATCATCGCTCTACGATAGAATAAATCAAGAGCTTGGCAAGGCTATGCATTATCGCGGAGAGATCAGACCGACTGACATTGTGCCTGTCATAGCTCCAAACAGAAACGGCAACAGATCTGCCTATCCCATGAAATGGGGTTTCAGCATAAAAAATAGCACTACTCCTATCGTAAATGCTAGATGTGAGACCGCTTCTTTAAAAGATCTGTTCAAAGATGCATGGAAAAAGCACCGCTGCATCATACCTGCTTCCTGGTATTATGAATGGGAGCATTTCAGGGCAAGTGACGGAAAAATAAAAGCCGGATCAAAATACATGATCCAGCCTAAAGGTTCAATGAGTACATGGTTGTGCGGTATTTATCGCTATGAAGGCAATATTCCAGTATTTGCCATACTCACTCGCCAATCGTCTGATCCTGTTGCAAAACTGCATGACAGAATGCCTCTCATGCTGCCGTCTGATAAGATCGATGACTGGATCTGCCCAGGATCTAATCCCAACGCCCTTCTTTCCTATGCAATCACCGATCTGTTTGTTGACCACGGTGATAGTATACCTGACATATCGGTCAAGCCATCCTGGTGGACAGATAAATGATGCTTAAAAATTGATATGACTCCCAAAACAAACGCCTGGGAGTCATATATGCTTTCATCATTATATATTTTAATCAGAATAATTATACTTTTTCAGTTTATGCCCAAATATAAGACACATCGCTGTTCCCGCAACACCTAGGATAAACATCATAAGTGCAGCACCCGAACCTTTTCCGCTACCGAACAGCATCTGCATTATACTTCCACTATCTTTCATGACAGGCTCACATACTTCATCCACCATAAATCCACCCAGTAACAATCCGATCGGAATAGTGAAAAACTGAAGCGTGTTCCTGCAGGCATATACTCTTCCCTGCAGTCTTGCCGGAATGGAATTTCTCATGATAACGTTCTGGTTAGCACTCATAACCGGAACAAATATCCATCCAAGTATCTGTCCGAGACACCAAAGCAATGGTATTCTTGAAAACGCAAGCAGATAATTCTCAGTCGCCAGTGAGAAAAGCATCGAAAGATATATTACTCTAACTCTGTCTTTTGGCTTTGGCATAACTGTTGCGATAAGGCTGCCTGCGATCATTGCTATTCCCGAACATGATGTCACGATACCGAGAACACTGTTTCCTCCTCGCGGATTTGGAATGATAAGCGCAGGAAGGACCGCATCGAATGCAGATGCGATAAGATTAACACCCGACATAAACAAGATCACATACAAGATCATTGGATTCTCTTTAAGGAAAACCAGACCTTCTCTTGCAAGCTTGATCACATTTTCTTCGTCTTCATTCTTCTTGGGTATCTCAGGTATCCTGATAAACAGCGCAAGTGCCAAAAAAGCTATCGCAAATGTCAACAGATCAACAGCTATCGCAGCATCCAGGCCAGCAAATCCGTATATTGCGGCTGCGATCAGCGGATTGCCTATTGTTATTAAAGATCGAGACAATGATTGAAGTCCGCTCGTTTTCTGATAGTGCTCTTTGGGAATCACCATGGTATAGGCCACTTCTGACGCCGGCTGCTGAACGGTATTCATCAGTCCGGAAACTGCATTAATCAGATAAAGATGCCATACACAAAGCATATCTCCCTTATACAACACAAAAACCATTATAGTGGTAAGTGCTGCCATAAGATCGCATATCAGCATCGTCTTCTTCTTATCAAACTTATCTGATAATGCACCGGCAAATATACTCATTATAACGTAAGGTGCATAAGTACATATCCTCAACGTGGCTGTGCTGAGTGCAGATCCTGTCTTCTCGTAGAGCCACAGCGTAAGTGCAAATGCCGTGATCGCGCTTCCAAGCTGTGACAGACTTTGAGTACTCCAAAGTATATAGAATTCTCTTAATTCATTTATCTTATTCATTTTTCTTTGCTCCTAAATCTAAAAATTTTCTGAGCAAAGCCTGAGGAAAATCATTTTCCTCCATACAGTCTCCTCAAGCTCTGCATGGAGCAGTTACTTCGCAACGTCTCATTTTGATACCTCCTTGATAAACTGTTATGAGATCATTTTATCATATACAGCATAAATTGTAATCCTATTGGATAACAAGTCATAAGTAATATCCAAATACGATATTACTGCACATCCATAGTCTGCATTCAGTCATCTAACCCTTTATTGATCCTTTATGCTTGCTATTATCAAATTATTCAACGCTCATATTTGGGAAATATACTCTCTTAGTTCTTTCCAATCTTTTACAGTA
Source organism: uncultured Lachnospiraceae bacterium (assembly GCA_902789785.1). GTDB lineage: Bacteria > Bacillota > Clostridia > Lachnospirales > Lachnospiraceae > Colinaster. The sequence goes on along the minus strand of CADAPR010000004.1, from coordinate 31,699 downwards.
AGAACATCCTTTATGTCAAAGTACTGTGTATCTATCGCACCGATATACCATACCGGAAACATACCCGCCTCCCTTGCACCGACTATGTCGCACTTAAACTGATCACCCACATACCAGACTTCGCTAGGATCAAGTTCAGTCTTTTTTAGCGCAAGATCAAATATATGATTATTGGGTTTGCGAAAAAGATACTCGCTGGTAGCAAGTATAAATTCGAATTCATTATCCGGAATAAGTGTATTGATCCTTCTCGCGACTGCCTGTCCGCAATATGAAATGTTGCTGATAACACCAGTTCTGATATCATTTTGTTTCAAGAATAAAAGAAATTCCGATATTCCGTCTGTGGGAATCCCCGGCGCTGCTGCATTCCAGAATACTTCATCTATTTCTTCCGGAGTTAATGCGATCTCTATGCCCAAAGATTCATACAGATATTTTGTGAACATATGATTAGGTACTTCATGCTGAAACAGATGTATCTTTGATCGATCAAAACGTCCGATCTCCTTATTGAGCTCATCAGCATATGCCTGGACCTCTGCAGCTGATTTATTGTATTTGTTTTTTATTGCATGCTCTAGTACTGCTTCAGTTCCCCTGATTCCGTTAAACTCAGCTTCCCTTATCAGTGTTTGGCCATAGTCAAACATGATCATTTTAGGTTTATCCATAATAAGTCAATCCTTTGATCGGATCGTTCCTCCTTAAAGTGTTATTCTTATTGTCTGAAGAATCATCAATATAGCTTACCGTCATAGTATTGCAGAAGCAGATATACAACATTATCATAGTCGTATTCCTTTAGTATCTGAGATTGAGTATCCCAGCCAACTTCTGATATCTCTGCAGCTTCATCGGCATAATCCTCCAGCAGATGTTCATCCTGAAGATAGAGAGCCTCAGCTTCTTTATTTGCATTGTTCACATCGGTGATGACCTGAGGAAGAAGCGGATGTTCTTTAACATCAAGCAAGTATAGATCTTTATTATCACTTGCCAGACATTCCTGGTAATACGCATTTTTTACATACCTTAGCATATAGTAATATGCAGAGTATCTAAGCAAATGATCATCACTGTTTGAGCAAGCTAAATAGCTTAAGAAATTTGCCTCATGCTCTTTATAGTATCCCATATGATGAGAACTCTCATGCGCATATAATGTCGGGAAATAAAAACGATTGACATATTTATTGTATGTCACCTCCATCGTATACGGATAGGTATAACCTCCGATCCCCATCCAGTCAAGCACATCTGAACACCATGCTGCCTTTATGGTCGGATAATACCCGTTTAATCTTTTATATTCATTCGAAATACCGTTCATTGCAACAGATACTTTTTGTTCTGTCGCTTCTTTCGAATCATAGATCACATTTCCATTCTCATCGCGTAAAACACTCCCGCATTCTTTATTTATATTATCAACGATATACAGATACAGGGTACTAAGTTCTTCTGCCGAATACTCACGCTCTGCAAAAGTCTTCTTTCCAAGGACGCTGCTTCGATATGGTGCAAGCCACTGAGTAGAATAGATAAGAAGTATTATTAATATCAGAATGATAAGACTTTTAAAATATACTGATACAAATGCAATATAGCCCTTCCTTTTGCGCAAAAAGATTAAAAGGATAAGAAACACAACCGCCATGATCATCACAGCTGCCCCTAGATACATAAGCATCTCGCCCAGTGCAAAATGCAGATGTTCAACGATATGCGATATCGGATCACGTATAAAAGTATAGATATGATCAGTATAAAAATCTGACCATACTGAAAGCAGAGAAAGCAGATATGTACATACTATCAAAACAGTCATAATAATAACTGCTTTGCAAAATTTTTTGTTTTGGATATAGTATTGCTTTACATTGCCCATAATCATTTATATAAAAGTCCTATTTTTCCACATAGGTTTTGTCAGGAAACTTAACTCTTCCAAGTTCTTTTGCGATACCAAGATCCCTTTTGCGTGCGCTGTCGCTTTCTTTATAAACGATCATCTCCCAGCCGTCCATCCTGCCGTTAAGATTATGCTCTTGGATTATTTCAGCAAAAGCAAGAGCTGCCTGTCGCCCTGAATCCGGATCGCAAGCGTAAATAGCCGGCATAAGAGTTGTTATTCTTCCTTCATCATATGTTTCATATCTGATTCCTTCTTTAGATGCTATCCTGTCAAGATCAGGTTTTACTTCATTAATGACGTGATCGATCAAATCAGCGTAAAAAAGATCTCGTGATTCGGTCACATGTCCAAAGCTTGCTCCGTCTAGATTCATGTCCATCTTAAAGCTGTACACAGTATAATCAAAATCCTGAAGTTCATCGTGAAGAACGACCTTTATGCCGTCATCCGTTTTTGTCTTCGATACTACATAACAGGCACCATGATCGCGCTTAACCTGTCTTATCATCTTTCTTGCTTTTTTAGGACCAACCAGAACATTGCTGATTATATTTATTAATAATCCAAATACGATAACACATACGATAACCGCAGTGATTGTTTTTCTTTTATTCATGATCCCACCTGAAATCATCATTCCTAAACCAACCAGAAACATCTGATCAAAAATAGTTTCTAGTCAAACAAGCAATGCTCCTTTAGCCAAATAGCAACACCATCTTCATCATTTGATAAGGTTATATCATCTGCTATATCCAATACATCTTTAACCGCATTTGCAACAGCTATTCCTTGTCCGCACATTTTTAGCATCTCGATATCATTGTCATCATCGCCAAAAGAAACAATCTCATCGGTCGAGATTTTGCTTATCTTGGACAAAGCCTCTATAGCTGCAGTCTTCCCGGATCCTTTTGGCAAAAATGAATACCATCTCTCACCGCGATAACACTGAAGTTTGCAACCTACATTATCCGATATTTCTTTTGCGATTGTTTCATCTGGCAATTCTGCAACTATCTTATTTGCTTCAATAGAAAGCTTAGAAGAATAATCATTATATATGGCCTTATGCAATTTCTCCGATTCGGATATATGCTTACTGTTCCAGTAAACAGTCTTTCCATTAGCCACTGTGATCTCTGCATTGGGTATTCTATCTAACAGACTTCGTACGATCATATTTGTTTCATGCACTGAGAAACTGCTGGAATAAATACAATCTTCAGCAGAGTGTATAAGTGTTCCGTCCGTTGTTATCTCATAATCAGGTTTTAACAACCTTATGTATCTTTCCGCGCCGATCCAGTATCTGGCTGTTGCTATAGTTAAAACCATCCCTTTCTTTCTGCATTCATTAAGAATATCCAGCGTTGCATCAGATATACTTCCGTTCTGCTTTAGCAATGTATGATCCAGATCTGTTAATATCATCTTTATCACTTGATTTTTCCTCGTTTACCTGCCTGCACAATGCACATATACCATCCTTTGTTTTTATGATATCATCTTCTCGGAAGATCTTATTGTTCATAATGCATTTAATCCAAGATTACATCTGTAACAGGCACACCCAGTACTATCACTTCATCGATATCTTCCCTTATGCCATCTTTGGTCCCATATACTTTAAATCTGATCACAGTCTGATCTGCCTCTCTTGAGATCTGCGCTTTCAGGCCCCTTGGTTCATCCATCCTTATCTCAAGTTTTTCATACAGCGACCTTAACTCAGCACCGCAATCAAATATCCTAGCCTCAAGCAAAGGATTCATACCGAATCTGGATCGTTCATTAAACGAAACCGTTACTCTGTCAATGTCTGCATTTTTTAGCGATGTTATATGTATCTCAACCTCGGGGTGATTATAGTAATACAACTGTGTCAACCCGAATACCGCCAGCATGACAGTAGCTATTATCATTAAACCTGCGATCGTGATAAATAATATGTTCTTCTTCATATACTCTAAAAATGTCTTACATATAAATACCTTATAGTGTTTCCAGAGCTTCTATACATCCTTTTGCTCTGTCAATCCAAGCAGCTTATCCGAATAATGCTTTCTTCCCATTTCTCCAAAATCCGGTTTCTTCTTTTCAAAATCATATATAAGCATACATTCAGTATTTTTCTCAAGTTCGACTTTAACTCTCCCAGATGCATCTATAAAACAGGTAGGGGCGGTCTGATAAGGGGATATGGCATTTACGGTAACAAATGGTGTTACATTTTCGACCGCTCTGGTTATCAGATGACTTTTTAACATTTGATATCTTTCTTTATCATCCGTGTCAGATACATCATTGAACAACACGATATTCAAATCTGTTCCTAACTTATACAGTTCTCTGAAATACTCCGGGAAGCGAACTTCAAAACATATCCTCAGTCCTATATTGCAACCCGATATTTGAAATACGCCTGATTTATTTCCCTCAGAAAAATTGTCGCTATCCCATCCGTATAAAGCTCGTTTATCATACCAGTCTATCGGTTTGTCAGGTGAAATGAAGTATGCACGGTTATAATACTTGTCTGAATACTCAACTGCCCCTATCACTATGTATATATCGTTTCTATCTGACATCATTTGCAGTTTTTCAAGCTGCTTCTTTACTAAAGCAAAATCAACAGATTTAGAATCGGGAATGTTTCTTGGCGGGTAGCCTGTAAGAGCACATTCAGGAAAGATTATCAGATCTATATTCTGATCAGATGCCTCTTTTATCGCATTCATTACAACTGATGCGTTTGATTCAATATTTCCCGTGACCTTAAACTGGTATGCCGCTATCCTCATTTGCATATATCTCCATCAAATTATTAGAAAAATTTCTATCTGTTTTACTCCTTATTTCTCTCCCTGCGCTTTTCTCTCCTCTGGGCACGATTATCCTTTTCAGATTCAAGGACTTCCACTACAGCATCCGTCAATTCATCCGGCCAGACTCTGCCGCATTTGATTGCTTTCGCCCATGGGCACAGCTTCTCGTAATCATCATCAAAAACAATAGTATATGGTGGTCCGCATCGATCATCGACTGACATGTACATCTTTCTGCCATCATACATGATATTAGACGCATCGTATTCGCTCATCTTCTCATCCAACTTATCAAACATATCTTTTGTCAGCTCAAACAGATAATAAGATTGCGTTCCTCCATATTCTCCGAAATACCTTCCGTTTTCTTCATCAAAACATGCTTTCCAGCCTGATCCCATTTTTATCTGCATATTAAGCCTCTTTATCGCCTATTTAACTACATATCTACTATTCAGTATCTTTTTTCTATCTCCAGGAGAACAAATGGATAAAACGCTTTTAATAAACGTCGTTAGGATTATAATAAACACAATCCTTTTGTTTAACCGGCTCATCTTATTTGCCTTCTTTAAGTTTTTCATAGTCTTCACTCCAGTCAAAAAGATGTTCCAAATTGTGTCTGATAGCGCATTCATGTTCTCTAATATAACGCAACCTTTTGACTGTATTTTTTACTTCCGCAATACCCATTTCAAGTTCTTTCTCATCCTGATAATCTCCCAGTGAGCGATTGATATTGTGTTCGAGCCACTCTATCCAGGTATATGCCAGTCCGCAAACATCCGCATAATCCCTAAAACCGTTATCGTAGGCTTCCAGATAACCTTCAAAAAAAGCTTTCTGCAAATCAAGATCAAGATTGCATGTTGTGATCCCCGACCATTGGAGAGAAAGCTGCAAAACCGCTGAAACGGGATTGCCATAATCCAGGCATTCAAGATCGATAACAACAGGCTTATCATTGACCCACATGACATTCTTTGGATCCATATCTTCATCAATAATACATTCAAGATCAGGCAATGCCTTCCTTGAAGTGTTTACCGCATCCTGCGCATATTCCAGAAGCTGTATATTTTCTTCAAGAATGGGAGCAATGATGCTATTGTGTTTTTTTGCTTCTTTTACGTATCCTATCCAGTCTATGGCACAAATCTCAGTGGGTATATGTTCTATGTTTTTTGACTGTATAGCATGAATCCTGCCTTGTATATGCCCTGCCTGTTTGCATTGTTTTTTAGTGATAGCATTCCAGTCAGTTGTGTTACCGTTCAGCCATTGAAAAATATAAAAATACCTTCCGTCATATTCCTGCATTTTATTACCGTCAATAGTCAGCGCAGGCAATATCGGAACATTCTCAGCTTCAAGAATTCTTTCTAGTTTTTCTGCTCTTATATAATTATTCATAGCATCAGGTCGTTTCATTACTTCCGGATTCAAGAACTTCACGGCATAAGAGCCTTTTGAAGTATCAACCTTAAACATCCGATGCATGAATCCCCCGGATACGGAAGTGATCGGGAGCATTACTCTTGCCAGTTCTGATCTGTCAAAGAGTTTTACTATAGTATCATCGATCATTAATACTTATCCTCATATAAAACTGATCTTAAACAGAGAATTATCCATAGCAGGCTCAGTCAGTTCTATGAATAATCCCTGATAAATGAAATTAATAGGCTTTAAAACTAAGCACAATACTTACTATAGCTAACACTACTGCCGTTATCGGCATCCATAGTATTCTTGTTCTTTTAGCTACTATATCTACTATGGTCATTATAAAGCCTAATAAGCTTCCGATTATTCCAAATATCCACACACCTGCGGTAAAAAAGATCATGCCCGTTAATGTCAATATACCTCTGTTTGAAACAGCAGTGGCCGTACCTCCATCAGGGTCAAAGGCGGATGTAAGTAAAAGGATCACTGCACATATAAATGCTAGTACTGATATTACAAATGATATTACTGAAAACACTGTTGGAGCCCCTGATGGTTTGTTCTGATTCATTGTCTTTTTGTCTCCTCTTTATGCTCTGAATTTATATTCATTCTCTCAGATCATTTCATAAGCTTACGCAGTGTTCTTAGTAGCTCATCCACTATCTCTTCATCATCATTTTTGATCCCTTCAGTTACGCAGCATTTCAGATGGTAGCTGAGCAGTTCCTGATTAAATCCGTCTATTGCTGAAGACACTGACATGGACTGCTGAAGGATATCGTTGCAGTACGCATCATCTTCAATCATTTTTTCCAGACCTCTTACCTGGCCTTCCAAACGTTTTAGTCTATTGGTCAGGGTCTTTTTTTGCTCTGCTGTTCTAATCGTCTTTTTATTTGCCATGAATAGAATTCCTCATTTATGCATTTACTCAAGTCATAAAGCATCATATTTTGATGTTTAATTAACTGAAACGACCTTGTAATCCTGATCTTCTACCGCTTTGCGAAGCACATCATCAGCTACATCTATACTCAGTGTAACTACTGCCGTATTGGCATTGTGATCTGCAACGGCATTTTCAACACCGTCAACAGCCTCAAGTGCCTTTTTAACACGAGCCTCACAGTGTTCACACATCATTCCTTCTACATTAAGTGTCTTGGTCATTTTCTTTTCCTCCATTTCATCATTGTTTATATCTGCTTCTTCTAAAGAAACAGGATGTTTTGTTTTTTTGTCATGCGAAGCATCATGAACCTTAAAAAGATTAATCCTCAGCGCATTCATGCAGACTGTAAAGCTTGACAGAGACATAGCTGCGGCTCCCCACATCGGATTCATGTGGATACCTCGATACAATCCCGCCGCCATAGGAATCAGAATAATGTTATAGGCAAATGCCCAGAATAGATTCTCGTAGATATTCCTAAGGGCCCCACGACTTAATCTTATGGCACCAGATACATCAGTAAGCTTTGAATTCATCAGAACAACATCTGCTGAATCCAATGCGACATCGGCACCGGCACCTATCGCAATTCCGATATCTGCACGCATAAGTGCTGGGGAATCATTGATCCCGTCTCCTACCATAGCAACTTTTCCGAATCTTTGCAGATCTCTTATAACAGATTCCTTTCCATCCGGAAGCACACCTGCAATGACTCTATCTACTCCTGCCTGTTTTCCGATAGCCTTTGCTGTCCTATCGTTATCACCCGTCAGCATGACAACTTCGATACCCATGTTTTGTAATTCTTTTACTGCTTTATGAGAATCTTCTTTGATCACATCCGCAACAGCGATTATCCCAAGGATTTTTTCTTCTTTTGCAAAAAACAGAGGTGTTTTGCCTTCCTTTGAAAGAATCTGCTCCTTCTGTTCCAGCATAGGATCCATTTTGCACACGGTACGGATATACCTTCCGGATCCCGCATACATATTTTTTCCGTCCTGTTCTGCAATAATTCCGTTTCCCGGTAAAGCCTTCCAGTTTTTAATCGGATGAACAGGACATGGCTGGTTATCTACTGAGTTTACGATTGCCTTAGCAAGAGGATGTTCACTTCTAGCTTCAAGAAGATAAGCTGTAGTAACAAGTTCTGATCTGGTAACTCCATCAGCAGGAATGATATCAGTCACTTTTGGCTTTCCTGCAGTAATAGTACCAGTCTTATCGAGTGCTACAATCTGTACTTTTCCTGTCGTTTCTAACGACTCACTCGTCTTAAATAGGATCCCGTTTTTGGCTCCCATTCCATTCCCCACCATAATAGCAACAGGTGTAGCAAGTCCCAGTGCACACGGACAGCTTATAACTAACACGCTTATAGCTCTCTCAAGAGCAAAAGTCGTTCCCTCTCCTTTTACAAGCCATATGATAAAGACAACAACAGCCAAAATAATTACCGAAGGTACAAAAACTCCTGAAACCTTGTCTGCTATCCTTGCGATCGGGGCTTTGGTAGCTGCAGCATCACTGACCATCTGTATTATCTGTGAAAAAGTCGTATCCTCACCGACACGGCTGGCTCTTGCTTTAAAGTATCCTGACTGATTTATGGTCGCAGCGCTCACACTGTCTCCGATGGATTTATCTACAGGAATGGATTCTCCGGTTAATGCTGATTCATCAACTGCGGTATCCCCTTCTATGATCATGCCGTCAACCGGTATTGATTCTCCGGGCTTAACAACAAATATATCTCCTGTCTGAACCTCATCTATATCTACCAGCATTTCTATCCCATCACGCTCAATGGTAGCCGTTTTGGGAGCCATCTTCATCAGATTCTTGAGTGCATCAGTTGTTCTTCCTTTGGACAGGGATTCTAAGGTCTTTCCTACCGTGATAAGCGCCGGTATCATCGCGGCAGATTCAAAATACAGCTGACTGTGATATATCTCCATGATATCCGCATTAGAAGTTCCCTGGGTGATCATTACTGTCATTTTATAAACAACATACAAAGACCAGCCAAAGGAAACGGATGAGCCAAGCGCAACCAAAGCATCCATGTTTGGATTTCCATGGAAAAGAGTCCTGAATCCGGAGATGAAAAATGCCCTGTTGATATACATTACTATAATTGCAAGAAGCATCTGCGTAAGAGCAAGTCCAAGGTGATTATGCTTAAGAAAAGACGGCACAGGAAGATCGATCATATTGTGTCCCATAGTTATATACATAAGGATCAAAAGGAAACCAATCGACCATGCAAGTCTCTTCACAAGTTTTGGAGTCTCATAATCCTTTAATGCCTCTTCTTCTGCAGCCAGTTTTTGAGATGCACTCAACCTGTCCTTATTTTCCTTTGAATCTGAACTGTTCTTGAGTTTCGCTCCATATCCTGCTTTTTCTACTGCTCGGATAACATCAGCTTCACTTGCGTCACCTTCAACACCCATTGAATTGGTAAGAAGCGAAACACTTACGCTTCTTACACCCTCAACTTTATTTACTGCCTTCTCCACTCTGGCCTGACATGCGGCGCATGTCATACCTGTAACTATATACTGAGTCATTCTGATACTCCCTTTTTAAGGATCCTATATCTTATCCCAAGATTCTAATTCGTTTTATTCTAAGTTTCCGATATATACTAATTCATTAACCATGTAGTCCGTTACATATACTCCCCAGTACTATATAAATGTATACTGAGGGGGAGTATGTTGTCAAGTGAACATGTTTAGATAACCATATACTCTTTTTGTTATCATAAACAAAAAGGGCAATCATTCAGATGAATAATTGCTCCTTTAGTATTTACAGAATATTCTTATCCGTTGCTTTCAACAACCAGTGAACAAGCTGCAGCATGCGTATATACGCGATCTTCGCCTATCGTATCCATATCGTACGGGGTAAGCTGATAAACGTAGTAATTCAACCAGTTGGTGTAGAGGGTATTTGCGTGAGCCCTCCATAAAAGATTGGGTTTGTTGTTCGGGTCATTATCAGGATAATAATTTTTCGGCACTTGTATGTCGATTCCTTTATTCACATCCCTCTTATACTCATTTTCCAGAGTTCTTCTGTCATATTCGAAGTGTCCCTGGACAAATATCTGCCTTCCGTTCTGAGCTATGCACAGACATACGCCTGCCTCCTCGGATTCTGCAAGAACAGTAAGCTTGTCACAGCCATAGATAGCTTCTTTGGGAACTTCAGTATATCTGCTGTGAGGTACCCAGAATTCATCATCAAAGCCCCTTACTAGCGGAGTCCTCCTGTTCATGACTTTATGTCTGTATATTCCAAAGAGTTTTTTTCCGATCTCCTGTTTGTTCAGACCGTAGTGATAATACAAAGCTGCCTGTGCTCCCCAGCATATATGGAATGTAGAAGTAACATTCGTCTTTGTCCACTCCATTATCTTGCACAGTTCCGGCCAGTAATCCACGTCTTCAAACGGCATCTGCTCAACCGGTGCTCCGGTTATTATCATTCCGTCAAATTTCCTGTGTTTAATATCATCGAACGTCACATAGAACTTATTAAGGTGATTTGCTGAGGTGTGTGTTGAATTATGTGTTGAGATCTTAACAAATGTTATGTCAACCTGAAGCGGTGTGTTTGACATTGAACGCAAAAGATGCCATTCAGTATCTTCCTTGACAGGCATAAGATTGAGTATAGCTATCTGTAATGGTCTTATATCCTGATGAGAAGCCTGATCTTCATCCATTACAAATATATTTTCCGCTTCCAGTATTTCTTTAGCCGGAAGATCGCTTTGTATCTTTACAGGCATGTTATTGCCACCTCTTTCTTTTAATTCTTATATTATAATACTTTTTCTATTCGATCATTTCAAGCAGGTCTGATTCCGAGATTACTTTTATCCCAAGTTCATTGGCTTTTGCAAGTTTGCTTCCTGCCGCTTCTCCCGCTACCAAAAGATCCGTCTTTTTACTTACAGAGCCGGTAACTTTACCTCCATGCTTCTCTATAAGATCGGATACCTCTTTTCTGCCAAGTGTAGGCAGAGTTCCGGTTACCACTATAGTAAGCCCTGAGAGTCTATCACTTGCTCCCTCCTCCTTTAGCGCCATAAAATTGAGGCCCTTGGCTCTGAGTTTATCAATGACCCTTATGTTGTCGGCATCTGCAAAGAAAGCATGTATACATCCTGCAGTGATACTACCTATATCATCTACTGTCTCAAGTTCTTCCGCATCTGCCTTCATGAGGTCATCAATGCTCGCATAGCGCTTCATAAGCCCTTTTGCCGTTGTAGCACCGACATTTCTAATAGCTAATCCGGTAAGCAGCTTATAAGCATCATTATTCTTGGATTCTTCTATTGCTTCGAGTATCTTGTCTGTGTTCTTTTCCTTTCCCATGATGCCTTTTTGGATCAGTTCATCACGATGCTCTTTAAGATCATATATATCAGCATAATCATGTATATATCCTTCATCAACAAGGGTAGCTACATAAGTCTCGCCAAAGTTCTTGATATCCATAGCATCCTTGCCGGCAAAATAGGCAACTGTACGCTTAAGCTGTGCAGGGCAGCTCGGATTAGTACAGTAAATATCACATGTATCTTCTTCTCTTGTAAGCGCATGTCCGCATACAGGACATACAACAGGCGCAACATACTCTTTTACAGCGGGCACAGTGACCCTTACTATCGCCGGTATTATCTCTCCCTGCTTTCTGCAGATTGCCTTACATCCCTCAGCGATATTCATATTCTTAATAAAGTCAACATTATGCAGTGTAGCTCTCTGCACATTTGTACCGCATAGCCTTACCGGTTCCTTAAACCTTGCCCTGAAAGTCATCTTGCCGGTTCTTCCCGTATCGACTTCTATCTCTTCTATCTCGACTTCCTTTTCCTCGGGAGGATACTTGTAGGCAATATGTCCTGCAGAGTATTTGCTCGATCCTGCAAATGTGTCCCTGTATTCAATATGATCTATCTTGACTACGGCTCCATCCAGATCATATTCAAGATCACCGCGGCTTTCTCCTATCTCGTCTATAGCATCAAGTATCTCCTGCTCTGTCTTGCACAGTCTGTGAGGTACCACGGCGATTCCTGCATCTGCCAGTCTGTCGAGTCCTTCAGTATGATTTATCATCAGATTCTCGCTGCCGCCATGAGCATCCTGCACGTTAAATACAAACATGCGAAGGCCGCGTTCTTTTGTTATTGTGCTGTCTAGCTGCCTTAAGGTTCCCGCAGCAAGATTTCGCGGATTAGCGGCTGTCTTTTTGCCCATTTCTTCCTGCTTCTCATTAAACTTATCAAAATCATCATGAGACATATATACTTCACCGCGAAGCTCAACATATCCCGGAAGATCGATCCTTTTCAAAACATCAGGTATAACAAGCGCATTAAGCGTAACATCTTCTCCTACAAGACCGTTTCCTCTGGTCTCGGCAAGTGTCAGTTTTCCGTCAGTATATCTGAGACTCATTGATAATCCGTCTATCTTCTGCTCTACAGAGAAATTCGCATCAGGATATACTTTTCTTACTTCTCTTACCCAGCTGATCACTTCCTCTTTGGAAAAAACATCCTGTATGCTGAGCATGGGAACGTTATGCACTACTGTGACTCCTGCTTCACGCTTAGTGGTGCCGCCTATCTTCTGTGTCGGTGAATCACTCGTAACCCACTCCGGATGCTCCTTCTCTGCCGCCTTAAGCGTAAGCATGAGATTGTCATACTCGAAATCGGTGATCTCGGGTGCATCATCGTTATAATATCTGTTCATGTGATAATCTATGGTCTCACACAGCTTGTTGTATTCTTCTCTATTCATGCGACATACCTACTATTCTGTAAAGCTCTGCTTTCTCATCTTTTGACAACTTTCGAAACGTTCCCGGTCTGAGCTTGCCCAGAGATATATTTGCAACTCTTACCCTTTGAAGTGCATTTACTTTATATCCGAGTTCTGAGCACATCCTCCTGATCTGTCTGTTAAGCCCCTGAGTAAGGATTATCTTAAATGTGTACGGTCCGATGATATCCACCTTGCATGGCTTAGTCTTCCTGTTCAGTTCGCTTAAGAAAACACCCTTTTCCATCTTTTCCTTAAAGTCCGATGACAGTTGATTTGTGACCTTAACGTAATACTCCTTCTCATGTTCATTACTGCCTTTCATGAGTCTGTTAATGAGTTCTCCGTCATTAGTCATTAGCAGTAAGCCTTCAGTTTCTCTGTCAAGCCTGCCGGCATATGTGACTCTTATAGGATAATCAAATGCATCCTTTAATGTCCTGTCGGCAAACCTGTCCTTTTCAGTACATGTAATACCTATCGGCTTATAATATGCTAAAACTACCTTTTCTTCCTTCTTTGTGAGTTTTCTTCCATTGACAATGACTTCATCTGCAAGGGATACCTTCACCCCCATGTTTGCAGTTTTCCCGTTTACCGTTACTTTTCCTGCTTCTATCAGTCTGTCCGCTTCGCGTCTGGAACATACTCCGCACTCAGCTATGTATTTGTTAAGTCTTGTTTTCTCGTCTGCGTTCATTATGTATTATGTAAACCTATATCTGATCCTGCTCTATAAGATCCTTTATCACCTCTGATGCAATAAGAAGACCTGCTACCGAAGGAACAAATGCAATACTGCCTATTTCGTTTCCTTCGGGCTTTATCGCTTCTTCTGTGGAATAGACGCATTTAACATCCTTTAAGCCTCTGTTTTTAAGTTCCCGTCTCATTACCTTTGCGAGAGGGCAGACACTTGTCTTGCTTATATCCGCGATCCTTAAAAGCGAAGGGTCAAGCTTGTTTCCGGCTCCCATGCAGCTTATTACGGGAACATTTGCTTCTTTTGCCGCTGTGATGATCTGCAGTTTAGCTGTAACCGTATCTACTGCATCCACAACATAATCATATTTTGTAAAGTCAAACTCTGATGCATTTTGTGGCAGATAGAATACTTCACAGGCTTCAATGTAAACATCGGGATTTATGTCGCACATTCGCTCCTTCATAACATCTACCTTGGCTCTGCCGACAGTACTGGTGAGTGCTATTATCTGTCGGTTTATGTTTGATTCATTTACTGTATCCCTGTCAACGATCGTAAATCTTCCGATCCCGCATCGAGCAAGTGCCTCGCAGACATATCCTCCGACTCCTCCGACTCCGAATACGGCGACATGCTTTGTTCTTAATATATCAAGTTTTTCACTGCCGATCAGCAGTTTTGTCCTTATGAATCTTTCGTCCAATCTTTTTCATCCTCCGGCAGTTTAGCAAAGAAAGACACAGCAAACGGTATTGCAATAAAGAAAGTCAGGATGTCAGCCGACGACTGCGATATCTGAACACCTCGCAGACCCATTATCCTGCTTGTTATTAAAAGGATCGGGATGAAGCACACACCGTTTCTCAATGTTGACAGAAACGTTGCAGTTGCTTTATACCCTATACTTTGGAACATCATGTTGCAGCATACCTGCATTGGGACAAATAGAAGCGCGATGCATTGTGCTCTCATCGCAAGCGAACCTATCTTGACTACATCCGGATCGTCCCTGAACACCTGGACGCAGTCCTTGGCATATATAAATATCACTGTTGCTACAAATCCTAAAAGTACAGTTCCGAATATAAAAGTGAAGAAAAAGCCCTTTTTGACTCGTGAATACTTCTTTGCGCCGAAATTGAACCCGGCAACAGGCTGAAATCCCTGTCCGATCCCAAGCGCAACACTGAATATAAACATGCTTATCCTGCCAACTATGCTCATTGCCGCGATTGCCGCATCACCATATATTCCTGCTGTATTGTTTAAAAGCATTGTGGATATGCTTCCCAGCCCCTGTCTTGCAAGACTAGGAAGTCCTGTTGTTATTACATCTGACAGTGTAGCAAAATCGAATCTTACGTATTTTATCGCAAAAGAGCTCTGTGTCTTCTTTCTTATGAACATGGATAACAGGATAGTCCACGAAATGTACTGGCTTATGGCTGTTGCCATGCCTGCACCCTCTATTCCCATGCCCAGATAGACCATAAAATATGCATCCAGAAAAATATTAATTATTCCGCCGGATGTAAGTCCGATCATTGCAAAGAAAGCTCTTCCCTCATACCTTAGTATATTGTTCATCACACAGCTTGATACCATCGCGGGTGCTGCTATGAGGATACATGTAGCGTATGTCTTTGCATAAGGAAGGATCGTATCTGTACTTCCCAAAAGCCTCATCAAAGGAGTGATAAAAGTCAGGCCTATGATAAGTATCAAAAAACCTGCGATCAGTGCGGAATAAAAACTTGTAGCCGAAAACTTCCTGGCGTTCTCGATATCTCTGGCACCAAGCCTTCTGCTGATAATGCTTCCGGCTCCATGTCCAAACATAAAGCCAACCGCCTGCAGTATGGCCATAAGACCGAAAACTATTCCCGTCGCTCCGCTGGCTGAAGTTCCTATCTTCCCTACAAAATAGGAATCCGCCATGTTGTATATACTTGTAACGAGCATGCTGATAGTAGTCGGCAGACCGAGCTTAAGTATCAGACTCGGCACCGACTGCTTTGTCATCATGTCGTACTGGTTGTCATATTTCATGTTAAGCTATCTCTTCAGTAATCAAATCTGATGCGCTCAATACCGGATTCCTCATTTACTCTTCTGCACATCTTTTTGAAGTTTCTCATATATTTGCCGAGTATCGCCTCTGCATCATCTGTTCCGGATATATTAATACTCCAGTTCATTCCTTCATCCGTCAGTACATCATAAAGTGCATCCAGCGTACCTCCATAATAAGCTGGAAGCGGCAGCTTTTCACGAAGCAGATCCTGCAATTCCTCTACCGAGAATATACCCGACAGATCTATCTCATATATGTTTTCTTTTTCTTTTTTCTCCATATTCTTCACCAGTGTATCTACTCCTCACCATATAACAGCGTGAATGTCTTGTAATGATCATCTGTATAATATATCAGGCCGTCATTTGAATATATGATCCTTTTGGCCCCTCGCTTTTTCTTTCCCTTGGTATCTATATCACATTCATGATATTCCCGTCCTTTTTTCTCAGGCAGGAGTTCTTCATAGTTTCCGAAATAATCACCTCCAATGCTCTTTCCCGGTGCGTACTCCTCTAAAGAACCGCCTTCCCAGCCGAGTTTTTTGGCTTCTTTCTTTGTGATATAGTTTGACGGCAGCTTACCATAAGTATTGATGTATAATGCAACATCTTCCTTTGATGTGTAAGTCCCTTTTACATCTATACTGATAGCTTTTTCATCAGTTTCTAAAACAGCCTCTTTGTCGTTGACTTCCTTGTTTTGGTCAGCCTCTTTAACTTCTGCTGTAGGTTCGAGCGTTTCAACTTCGACAGTCGGTTTATCTACATCAACCTCTACTGTCGGTTCGGTCACTTCTACTTCTACCGTAGGTTCAGCCACTTCCACTTCTACTGTAGGCTCATTAACTTCTATTTCTACCGAAGTATCGTTTATCTGCGGCTTATTATTCGCACAGGATATGGCAAAAATACAAATCAGCAAAAGAATGATTATCCTTATATGTTTTTTCATGGATCAAAAGCCTCCATCCAAACAAAACCATGAGTTGCTCAACCATTGATTTTACCATAGTTTTAAGCTTGAAACAATGTCAGCGCCCATTTATAATTGTGTTTATGATGTATACTTTGGGAATTGATATCGGAACAACAAATATAGAATATGCACTTGCCGATGACCTTACAAAGATTATTTATCAAAAGTCACGCAAAAACCCTCTCTCAAACTTCGGTCTTGATGTAATGACCCGTATTTCCCGCGCCTGTGAAGGAAAGCTTGATATGATGAGTCAAACCCTAAAAGACGCATTGAGTCAGGATATAGATAACATTGTAAGAAAATCCGGTATATCTATAGCCGATGTAAAAAGCATAAATATCGCCGCAAATACAACCATGGTCCATATACTTATGAACTATGACTGTGAAAACCTCGGCAGATATCCGTTTTCTCCTGTTCGCACAGATGCAATACAAAGCGACTCAAGCATTATTGGACTTACAGATAAAATATCGCTTTCAGTTAACATAACTCAAGGGTTCTCTGCTTTTGTCGGTGGCGATATATACAGCGGACTAAAAACACTTCCGTCATGTGATGACTATCTGTTCATAGATATGGGTACAAATGCAGAAATGGTCTTAGTCACCGGAAGCAATATCTATATCACATCAGCCGCAGCGGGTCCTGCCTTTGAAACCTGCGCAATAGGTCATGCAAGTGATGCCATAGATGCTCTTGCTGATATGCTTTCGCTCAATGTAATGGATGAGAGCGGCCTGCTTGATGATGAATACTTTGAAAACGGCTACGATTGTCTAAACATACACTTTTCACAGAAAAAGATCAGGGATTTCCAGATGGCAAAATCTGCTGTCAGAACAGGTATCGATCTTCTGACTTCCCAGATCAATAGCAGCTATAAACAGACTCTTCGTATCTATATAGCCGGTAATTTCGGTTACAATCTGAATATATCAAACTGTATAAGACTCGGCATGTTTCCTGAATGGTTTGATAAGAATGCAACAGCAGTCGGCAACACTTCTTTAAAAGGGACTCTGCTTGACAATAAGGAACTTGAAGAATTCTTAGCAGATAAAAAAATCAAGGAGATCTATCTTGCCAATCTCCCTGATTTTAATGAATTATATATCTCAAATATGAATTTCTGATCACCAGTACTCGTAAGGACACTTAGCGTTTTTCTTAACGCATCTGAGTTCCACATAACAGCCGCATGCACCGCAGAATGCATCCTTAAGATAAGAACATGTCCTGCAGACATCAAGTCTGTCTTCATACTCATCATTGGATGCCTTATCTTTCCTATCCATAAGATCTATGACACGCTTTATCCTGTTTTCATATTCCTTTGGATCTATATCTTTTAACAGACATAGTCTGCATGGCTTCTTTCTGCTTTCCATCTGATCATTTAACTCTTATAAGCACTACTGATCTTGCAGGTAAGTTCACCTTGATATTCTTGCCGTCAGCCTCAAGTCCCTTAAACTCTTTTGTTGTTACAACTTCGGCATCATCAAATGTATTATGCGCATCCATAGCTCCCGTCACGATAAACGCCTCAATATCCTTAGCCTTAAGTTCATCAAAACTGATGTCGATTTCCTTATCCGAATCAAGTGTAAGATTATTAAGAGTAATGTTTACTGTACCGTCCTTGCTCATGGATACTGATTCAGTGACCTCAGGGACCTTATACTCATCTATTCCTGCCTCATTCACTCCTGTCAGGAAGCTGTTTAGAAGCTGTGAATCCTGATGGTGTTTAAACATGCGGAAAACATGGTATGTGGGCGTGAGCACCATCTTCTTGCCCTCTGTTAAGATCACAGACTGAAGAACATTTACCGTCTGGGCGATATTGGCCATTCGTACTCTGTCACAATGCTTGTTAAAGATGTTTAAGTTAATTCCTGCCACAAGAGCATCTCTCATTGTATTCTGTTGATACAAAAATCCTGGATTTGTACCTTCTTCAACATCAAACCAGCATCCCCATTCATCAACTATAAGTGCAAGTATCTTCTTGGGATCGTACTTATCCATGATATTGCTGTGCTTGGTGATTATCTCATCCATCTTAAGCGTCTTGTTTAGAGTGATATACCATTCATCCTCTGTAAACTTTACAGCATCGCCTTTATGATCCCAGTCATGCGGCAGTGTGTAATAGTGTAAAGATATGCCTTCAAGATTGCCGTGAAGATGATCAAAACACCTGGTAAACAGTCTGTTCAAGAGTTTTTCCGTCCAATCGTAATCAAAATCCGACGGTCCGCAGGCTATCCTGTTTATCGGATTATCCTTATCATAGCTCTTTACGAATGACTGGTATCTTCTGTATACATCGGCATAATACTCAGGATGCATATTTCCGCCACATCCCCAGTTTTCGTTGCCCACTCCAAAGTAATCAACTCTCCAGGGCTTGTCATGGCCGTTTTTTCTTCTTTCATTGGCCAGTGGTGATTCACCGTCAAATGTCATGTATTCGATCCATTCAGCCATTTCTTGAACAGTTCCCGAACCGACATTTCCGTTGATGTATGTTTTGCATCCAAGCTGATCGCAAAGTTCAAAATATTCATGCGTACCAAAGCTGTTATCCTCAACAACTCCGCCCCAGTTGGTATTGACCATACGCTTTCTGTTTTCCTTTGGTCCTATACCGTCCTTCCAGTGATACTCATCAGCAAAGCATCCTCCGGGCCACCTTAAAACCGGAAGCTTCATATCCTTTAGAGCCTCTACAACATCACTTCTCATGCCTGCTTTGTTTGGTATCTGACTATCTTCTCCTACAAAAAGACCTTCATAGATACATCTGCCCAGATGCTCCGAAAAATGTCCGTATATCTCGGGACTGATATTTCCCTTCTTTTCATTTTCATGAATAGTAAGTCTGATCATTTAATACTCCTTTGCTAAACCGCCTCTGCAAATACAACCTCTCTATTCGCATCTTCTTTTGCTTTATAAAGTGCTTTATCAGCTTCTTTGAAAATCTCATCGATCGAATAATTCTGATCTCCGAATACAACTCCCACACTAAGTGATATCGGGGGCACCCCTTCATCTTTATTTGCTATCTTTAACTGCTCATTTATCTCACGGATTTTGTTCTGTATGCGTCCTGTCAGCTGCGACTCCGCATGTATCATTATTACAGCAAATTCATCTCCGCCGATACGACAGACATAATCCTGAGCCCTGAAGCTCTTATGCAGTATCTTAGCGACCTTTGTGAGTGCTTTGTCACCGACATCGTGACCATAGTTATCATTGATGCTTTTAAACTTGTCCAGATCAATAAGTAAAAAAGCGGAAGTATAAATATCAACATTGTTAAGGAGGAAATCATATCCTCGTCTGTTGTAGAGACCTGTAAGCGGATCATGCGTCGCTTCATACTCGAGCTTTTCCTTGCTCTCGCGGCTGACTCTATTCATCAGATTATATGTACGAGCCAAGAACCTCATCTCGTATGCGCCCTTGACGTCTAATACCTTCTCTTCACGAATTTTTTCTATCGATCTCTTAAGCGGTATAAGCATAAGATATCTCGTAAGCATTACTATTCCAAGGAGTATAACGATCATCATGACTGTAAGTATATGCTCTATTACTACCTGTCTTTTCATTCTGGAAGCATTTTCGATATTTTTTTCATCGATGATTTCAACAAGTTCGTCAAGACACTTCTGCATGGAATCGGATATTGCATCCTTGCTTTTTCTATACTCGTCATCAAACAGCATATCCATGGCAAGTGCAAGCTTTCCCTGCTCATCCAGTGCTTCATCATGCTCAGACAAAACTACGCCCATAACCTGTTGCGGATATTCATCCTGAGGATATCCGTAAGCCGCCAGTGCTAGTCTGGCACTGTAGTACTCGCGATCCATCAGTTTCATAGAAACATCCATTGCCTGTGCCAGAGTGATGACAGGTTTTGTATCCGCAAGATTCTTCTCAAGGATGTCAAGCGCTTTATCCCTTCTTTTCGTGACATAAGCTTCTTCAATATAGTTATCAAGATACGTTCTGTCTCCGGTAATAACAAAGGATCTCATCTGATCTGTCAGATAATCCGATGCTATCTGAAGATCATATGCACTGCTTCTCCATACGATCAGATCATCGTTCGCTTCGCTTGTAACTTCATACAGTTCATTGGTCCTGTTCATTGCAAAGACAAGCACAGCAGATATCAGCAATGCAATTACTAGCATCACGATGTTAACATGCCTTAGCGATATTCCCTTGTTTTTGATTTCTAAAAGAAATTTCTTCATGACTGTTTAACAGATGCCGCCGTTCCTGCCAGATACCCAGACGTAAATGCCCACTGAAGATTGTATCCTCCGCACGTTCCGTCGATATCAAGTATCTCGCCGGCAAAAAAGAGTCTCCTTATTATCTTTGATTCCATGTCTTTAGTTATCTGCGCAACATTTACTCCGCCCGCTGTGACCTGAGCCTTGTTGAATCCGCAATCACCGATTATTTCAATCCTAAAATGCTTAAGAAAATGTATCAGTTCATCTATATCTTTTATCCGGTCACAGATGTATTTCGCAATCTTATCATTTACCACAAGTCCGAGAGTTTCAAATATTCCTGATCTCTTTTTAACAGACGTCTCAAGAAAGTCTTTCAGAAAAGCGTCGTTCATATCCGGTATAAGATCAAGTTCAAGTGATACCTTACTTTTAGCAGTTAATGCCTTGACAGCATATCTGCTCAGCTGCATTACGGGGATTCCGCTTATATTGTCATTGTTAAAAATGATCTCTCCGCTCTCATTATCAGTTTCATATCCGTCTATCATAAGAACTGTCTTGCATTTGCATCTGACTCCCGCAAGCAATGAAAGCGAATTGTCAGCGAATCTTAAAGGGACCAATGCCGGGTCCTGCAAAATGATCTCATGGCCTAGCTTTCTTATGACCTTGTTCAGATTGCCGTCACTTCCGTGTGTAGGGCTAGCCTTTCCCCCTGCGGCGATTATTACCTTTTCACAGATGTATACATCCTTGTCAGTAGTGACCAAAAAGTCGCTGTCATTATCGATCTTATTATCCTGTGTTATATCAAGAGTCTTCTCGTTGCATCGTATTTCTATACCCAGTCTTTTGCATTCATACAAAAGAGCATTTGCAACACTTCTTGCCTGTTCATTATACGGATATATATATCCGTTTATATCCCTGAATGCTACACCGAGTTCCTTCATAAAGCCTATCAAGGCATCCTTGTCAAATCTTTTATAGGCTTCATAGGCAAATTTGGGATCTTCTCCCCTGAACACACGACTGTCATAATGCTGATTAGTAAAATTGCATCTGCCGTTGCCCGTAGCATAGATCTTCTTTCCAGGCATGTCTTTTTGTTCTATGACGATGACTTTACTGCCTGCGCGTGCCGCAATTATGGCAGCCATCATCCCAGCCGGCCCTGCCCCCACAACAAGAACTTCACACTTTATTCTTTTGTCATATCCCTGAGATTGCATTCAGATACTTCTCTTCCAGTCCGTTCTTTATTCCGTTTTTGGTTACCGCTATATAAATGAACAGTATTCTTGACTCCGTAGCTTTTATCAGAAAGATCTGATGGTTTCCATCACTGTTTAATACAAATTTTCTGAATTTGGCTCCGTTTATGGTAACATCTTCATTAACATCGGTCGTATAGGTGAAGAAAACCTTTTCCTTCATCTGATTCTGAATATTCTCAACAAACTCATCTGCAGAAAAGCCGTTGACATTATCCTCGCTCACAACCATAAGACCGCCTCTGGGATTATTTAGTGCATACTCAGCCTTAAAAGAATCTTTTCCTCCATGAAGATAACAGTAACTATATGCAACTGCATAATCGTCTGAGTCCATCGGATCTTCAAGATAAGTCATATCGGAATCGGGCGTTACCTGAAAGCCATATATATCGTTGGTATAAATACCGTCCTTTATCTTTCCCCCTCTGTAACTGGTGCATCCTATCAGCAAAACGGCTGCAAGGATAAAGCTGATCAAATATGTAAATGTCTTTCTCATCCTGTCTGTTCCCCCTCTTTTTAACGAACATTATTCTATCACATATCTTTTCAACAAAAAAGGTCGTCATTTATATGCCAAACGACGACCTGATATACAGTTTTACGTTTATACTCTGAAATACTCAACCATATCGGCAAGTCCCTTAGCAAGATCATTCATGTTCTTGTTGTCCTCGCTTATTGTATTGATGTTCTCAGTCACGTTTCCTAGCGATGCTGTGATCTCTTCATTGGATGCCGAATTCTCTTCGGATACAGCTGACAGATTGCTGACATTCTCTGTTATGACATCCTTGATGTTTATAAGATTCTTAGTCTTTCCTCCGATGCTCTCTATACCTGAAACAGCCTTGGTGATCTCTTTTTCAAGTACGTCAAATCTGGCCATGGTATCACCTAAAAGCTCCTGTTCCTTGGATATGGCTTCACGAACATTTTCTGACATATCCACACAGTCATTGGACTGTACTTTGATCTCATTGACTATATCAGCTATCTCAAGTGCATATTCATTGCTCTGCTCCGCAAGCTTCTTGATCTCTTCAGCAACAACAGCAAAACCTCTGCCCGCCTCTCCTGCTCTCGCAGATTCTATAGAAGCATTCAGCGCAAGAAGATTTGTCTGACTTGATATATCCGAAATAAGATTTACCGCATCCGTGATCTTTCCTACAGATTCATGCGTCTTTGCAATACTTGCAGAAATCTTCTCTACTGCATCTGTAGTCTGCTTGCTGCTTACATCCATTTCACGGATGTAATTAACTGCATCTACATTTGCCTTGTTCATTGACTTTGCACCGTTAGTCAGTTCATCAACGTTTACGGATATATCGTTGATGATTCCATCCATATCGATAACCTTGGTATTTATATCCTGAACGCTGTCAGCGATAGAGAATGCACCTTCTGAAATATCTCCCATAGCCACAGAGATCTGCTCAGTTCCCTCTGCAGTCTGTTCAGACAAAGATGCTACTTCGTCAATACCGTTTACAAGTGTCGCAGACGAATCCTTTATATCACTGACTACACTGCTTATAGAATTCTGAAGTTTCTCTGCAGAAGCTATAAGAGCTTTAGTCTCGGCAAGCTTGGATTTTATACTTATATTCTGTGATAGATCACCTTCCGCAATATCATGTATGCTGTCGGCAACCGCTGCAAGAGGATTTACCACTATCTTTGCGACAAATACAACCGCAAGAGCAAATACTACAAAGAGCAGAATGCTCATTATTATGAAATTGACAAGCAGCTGCATCTTTTCAGTCTGAACCTTTTCAGCCGTTATTCCCGCAAATGCCATTCCCCACATAGAACCATCGTCGTTCATTATAGGCGTATAGAATACAAAATAATCCGTTTCATTGATCACTACATCATCCGAATAAAAGTCCTCACCTTTAAGACATGTCTCCCATACAGCAAAATTGCACTGCGTACCTTCTATTCTCGCTCCGCTTGCATCTCTAATGGTTGTAACAAATCTGACGTTATCCTTAAACAGTGTAAGATCGACATTTCCTTCTGCGGCCATGAAATCCACGTAGTCGGTTTCATATTCGATCCCTCCTCTGTTTTGTATATCCCATTCATAATATGCCTTCAGACCATTCGCAGCTATCTCAAGGCTGTGTCTTGTCTGATCTTCCATCGCTGATGATAGCTTAAAGTACGCCATGATCAATAACAGGATCATAACAACCACCATAGGTATAAGACCTATCATAAGAAGCATCTTCTTCATATTCAGTCCTTTACCCTTTTGATTACTTTGCATACCCTTCTCCTCCAAATCTCCAAAAATGTTGTCTGATACTAAACAAATGCTGATACATTATTACAGTATATTATATCATTCAACCGTAATAAATGTGCATAATATGTTTCTTCTTATTTATTATTGACTTTTTATATACAATTCAATGACTTGTATGATAATATATATTCACTGGGGGATAAGAAGGAAGTTGGAGGTATCGACTATGAAAAAACTCTTTTCTAAGGCCAACATGTCTTTTATGATGGCCTTACAGCTCTTTGTGTTGCCTATGGTAATATGTCTCATCATCGCAAGTATTTTACTTGGCTATGAGATGGATGTTACCTATAACAATGCCGAGTCCCTTTACTACGAAACTCTTTATCAGATCAATACCAAGCTCGTAAACGGTGATCGTGATTTCTATCAGTCTATGGTTGCGGCTCAACAGTATATAAGTGTTTCCCAGTCAGATGGGAATCTTCCTCCTGAAGTAATGGAAGCGCTTTATGCTGCAAGACTCGCTACCTATGAAGAAAATTTAGGTCAGTTTATTGAAAGAGTAAACGGTGCTTCCGATATCGCGAAGCAAAATTCCAAGCTTTATACCGAAACTCTAAAAGACGGAAAGAATTATAAACAGTATGAGGAAGAATTCTTTAAAAACTATGATGAATGGCTGAATTCATACAACTTCGTCACCAATGAAGGTGATATTACCGCTTTCAACGAACAGTTCGAAGTTACAAGAGAATCCATTTCAGATATAACAGATATAGTAGAGACATGGGCTTTGGAAGAAGCCGAAGTTGCAAGAAAGTCTCTTCATACCAAAGCTACGGTTGCATTGATCATTTTCCTTATAGTGATCGCTCTGCTCTACGTTCTTGTGGTCGTTACTGCAAAATCCCTTTCAGACGGAGTTAAGCGTATAGCTAACAGCCTTGACAGAATGGCAACAGGTGACTTTGCAACCGAAATGGAAGTAGAATCTCCGATAAAGGAATTCAAGAACATCGGACTTTCTTCAGAAAACATGCGTCGCAGTCTGCAGACAGCTATCGGCAGGATCATCGGTGATGCTCAGAGTGTTGACAACGTAGCTGTAGAGACCAAGGAAAAGATCTCCGACGGGCAGCGTGCAACCGCTGATATCAACCAGGCGGTTTCAGATCTTGCAAATGGTGCCACAGACATGGCTAATGATGTTCAGACAACTCTTGATATCACGATCAAGATCGGCAATGCCGTAGAAGATGTTTTAGGTGCTGCAAATTCTAATCTTGAAAACGGACGCGCAGTTATAAATGAATCGACACGAGTTCAGGGTCAGTTGAGTGAACTGATGACCTCGGGCAAGAATACAAGAGAAAAAGCAAAACAGGTATCTGATTCAGTTACCGAAACAGCTAATGTGGTAGCTCAGATCAGTCAGTCGGCAGAACTCATAATCTCTATCGCAAATCAGACCAACCTTCTTGCTCTCAATGCTTCTATCGAGGCAGCAAGAGCCGGAGAAGCCGGTAAAGGATTTGCTGTCGTTGCCGACAATATCAAGGATCTTGCATCCGAATCAAATGATGCAGCTAACGAGATCACAGGAATGCTTAAGCAGATCACTACTCTTTCCGACCGTAACAGAGCCCTCACAGAAGACATCAGGACTGCTACAGAGGATGAAGGAACTGCGCTTAACAGCATGAGCGATTCATTTAAGGATATGCTTAATCTGCTTCGTGAATCTGAAGAAGGCAACAACCAGATAGTTTCACTCGTTCAGAGTCTTGACGATAACAAGAATTCCATCCTTGATTCTGTTGAATCTCTTTCTTCAGTATCTCAGGAGAATGCAGCTTCAACCGAAGAAACAAGCGCT
The DNA here is from genome assembly GCA_902789785.1 of uncultured Lachnospiraceae bacterium. Lineage (GTDB taxonomy): Bacteria > Bacillota > Clostridia > Lachnospirales > Lachnospiraceae > Colinaster. Next base: position 5,240 of record CADAPR010000004.1, on the reverse strand, counting down.
TCTTTATCAATGCTTGATTCCAACATGGAAAATGTTGTAGAACAGGCAGAAAACTTAAAGATGGTTGCCGAAGAGCTTCGTGACAACGTAAGCATGTTTACGATCTAGTTTACAGATAATCATATGACAAGAAAAAGCCCGTTCAGTTTGATCTGAACGGGCTTTAATCATCTTATCTGTTTCTATTTAAGAGTAGAATAACCATAGCCGTTGCATATTGCATCTATCGGTATTCCAGCCTTGCACAGCGGACAGTCATCATGACTGTATCCTGCATAATCCGGAAGATCCCTTACTGAATATAGTGATCTTATCGGAGTCCCGTCTATCATCTGTGTTGCAACAGAATATATCGCAGATATGCCTATGGGTTCACCGCCATAAAACTTGACTGAGCGAAGCGCGCTTCTTAAAGTTTCACCAGTAGTTGCGGTATCGATAAGTATCAGCACTCTCTTGCCTTTTATCATATGCTGATTGTTTTCCCTGAACATCATCTGTCCGCTGGTATTATACTCAGTACTTGTTATATAGATCGTCTTATGAGCATTTGCTGATATCATGCCTGCTTTTGTAAGCTTGTTGGCAAGATATGCACCTACAACCTCCATGCCGTTGAGGCAAAGGATTGTATCGATGATATCACTAGCTAAATACATTTCTGCCAGTTCCTCGCCGGTTGCCCTGGCTTCACGCTGTCTTGCCTTCATGTCACTTAAATCCATGTAATAGTTTACATGTGAATTCGGCGTAACAAAGTGTCCCGGAATGTAACGAAGAACAACGTCTTTGTTTTTTGAATAATCAATCTTTTTGTAGTCCTGCATAGTCTTTCCTCCTGTGTCTTTGTTTTTGTTGTATCAAACTATCAGATCATAAGTTGATGCATTACCATACCCATAGTGGTTGTTATAAATCCTCCCACTGTATATATCGTATCAGTCAATTCGCAGAAATAGAGTCCGTATGTCTTGTTCTTGTATACTATCGGATATACCGCCACACAATCAAGATGACTCATATCTACAACAGCTTTAAACAACTCCCTGGTCTTTCTTTTCTGACGTTCTTTGGGAGTGATATGTATCTCTCCATCCTTAAAAAAGCATTTCATATTGATGTCATCAGGATAGCACACATCTTCATGGTCTTTTCTTTCGATCGGTTCATCAAACATATAGAATGATCCGCTATCAACACAGATAAGTCCCATGTTTTTTATATACTCAGCAAGAGTCTTATCTTTATCATCCATATAATCCATGCCGATCACAAGATGACTTCTAAGTTTTTTTACATTGCCGGATGTGATATTTCGTTGGTCGACATTAGTCTTGCAGATCTCTCTTATACAGTCGTCTCTCATCCGCAAGAACAGTCTGTTTATAACAGAATTGACCGCAAGGGATTTCTGGATCACGTTTATCGCATTCTGCAGCTTCTGTATGCACTCTAAGAGTTTAGCCGCATCCGTATAAGCCATTGCACCGTTTGCAAAGAATACATCGATCATCTCCCCGATCTCATCAAATTCTTCGACTGGCATAAACCTGTTTCTGTAAGCATTAAGTATCCGTGATATGAACTCATAATACAGTCTGCGCAGGTCTACAGCTGATCTTCTGATCACCGAACTCTTATATCTGTAGAAGCAGTCATCGAACATCCTGTATATGAAATCCTCATCTATATCCAGCAGTTCCTTGTTGGTATAATGATACATCTCATACGGCATAGACTGTCTGCCGTAAAGCCTCGTCCTTACCTTGTCAGATCTTACTTCATTTCCGTTCATCATCTCAAGTAGCAGATCCACAGCTCTCTGTCCAAGAGTTATATCATCAGGACCTATAGATGTAAGCGAAGGATTCATCTCGCTTGAAAGCCTGGTATTGTCAAATCCAAAGACCATTATATCCTTGCCCGGAACAAGGCCTCTGTCCGCCATAACATTATAAAGGCCTCGAGCAGATGTATCATTAACACAGAAGATCGCTTCAACATTCGGGTTGTTCTCCAAAAGCCTTCTGGCTGCCGCTTCCGTATGTGAAGACATATCGGTCGCCTCAAAGAAATCCTCACTGTAGGGAAGACCATTTTCTTCAAGACACTTTATGAATATCTCTTTTCTATCAAGAGCATCATGGTTATAATCTTCTCCACCTAACATACATATGCTTGTAAATCCGTTGACATTTACAAGGTAATCTATAGCCTCTCTGATGCCCGTTTCATTATCATAATTGACTGTCACAAAATCCGGATCCTGAGACGATATGAGAACCTTTGGTATATCGCCGTATTTTTTTACAAATTCATGTATCTCTTTTCCGCTTACCTTCCAGCCCATACTGCCTATAGCAAATATGATGCCATCCGGATTACATTTTGATGCCAGACTGTAGACGCCGTTGAACATGGCGTCATACTGCCATACACCTACATTGCTGTCCTCATTTACAAGAACCTCTCCCGGAAGTATGATCAGGTGGATATCTTTTCCCTTGGGTATCGCACTTCTTATACTCTCCATAAGGTCTCTGCAAAATTCATTTGCAATATTTCCAGCTATGACAGCTATGGTTTTTGTCTTGTCTTTTCTCGCCATAGTAATAATCCGTATTATCAGTCAAAGATATTGGCTGACGGTTTGGAGAACAGATATCCCTGCGAATAATCTATCTCGTAGTTTTCCATCTTGTCCTGTATATCTTCATTTTCAACAAATTCAGCTATGATATTGATCTCTCTGTCAGACAGTTTCTTCCAGCCGGATATCAAAGCTATCAGGTTCTCGGCTTCCTTGCTATCAACGCATCTTCTTACTATCGAGCCGTCTATCTTAAGATAATCAAAATGAATGCTCATGACATGCTGCAGATTTGAGAATCCGCTTCCGAAATCGTCAAGTGCGATCTTACCGCCAAGGTTATGAACATTGTCGACAAACGTAACGATCGCTCCGTAATCGTCAATATCCTCATTCTCAAGTATCTCAAACATAAAATTCTCCGGATAAGGAGTCGTTCCTAAGAAATCATATATGTAATCAGTGATCTCTCTGTTTCTTATGTCACGGATACCCAGATTGATGCTTACTCCTTTGTCCTTTAGGCCTCTGAAGTGCTCAAATACCTTTTTGAGCATCATCTTTGAGATCGTGTCATACAATATGCCGTAGCTTCTCGCAACATCCAAAAAGCTGTTTGGATAATACAGCTTGCCATTCTCATCCATCAAACGCATTAGAGCTTCATAATGCTCGATATTGCGTCTGCTGTTGCAGAATATTCCCTGATACTGAGGAATGACCTTGTCGTTGGCTATCGCATACTTGATGACATTGACCATGTGATATCGATCCTTGATACTCTCTTCATCAAGATTGCTGGACTGTGCATCACATGCAAAAAACTGGATGTTCTTCTGCATCATCGTGATCCTAGCTCTGTTATATATGGGTGTTAAGTTTTCCAGTGTACAGTTATCAATGACACAGAACAGCGGTATTATCGCGATAAAATCATCGTTGGCTGAGAACAGTTCCTGCTGCAGTATCTCCATATCCTTTGTGAATTCGCCAAAATCCACCATATATGAACGAGCACCTATTGCAATACGCCAGTTGTTCTCACAATATATATGATACCCCTTTGCTTCGGCAGCCTTTTTACATTTTTTTACATAATTCTTGTTTGTTAGCTCTATAAGTTCTCTGGAGAATACCGAGCTCATGCTCTCTACATCGACAACACTGATCATGCATATCCTGTCATAGCCTTTATACTTGATATCCATGTTCATGGCTGCCACGTTCATGATACCCGTATCACTGTTGTATAGCAGCTTTGACGCACACTCATGTACAAACTGCTTGATCTCCTCATCTTTGTCATCCCATACCTCTTCCATGGTCATGAGATAATCCATGAGTTCCTCATTATCACTCTCAAGTGTAACAGTATGGGTAAAGACGTACGGATTGTATGCTTGTATTTCGGACTTTTCGCCCAGTACAGATACCACAAAGCAACTGTTGCCGTAAACGTTCTTTTTACCGTTGTAGAATATCTCTCCGCCTGTAAGACATCCGCAGATGTTTGTATTCTCGTAAACAGATATCTCCCATTTTGCACAGTTTGAATAAATGAGAGGTCTTGTCATGCACGAATAGCCAAAAAGAGTCTGTGCTTTCTCAAAAGAGGATATCCTGTTAAACATTCTCTGATTGTCATACACGATCTTGTTACCGTGTATGAACGCTCTTTTTATCCTGCTTCCTTCTTTTATCCGCTGATTTGCAACCAGTCTTGGTCTCTTAACGTTTGCATCTATATCTGGATGAGATTCATAAAACTCTCTATAATCTTCATTATCTTTCGGATACATCTCGTTCAGGCTTTCCTGTTCATAATACTGAACAAGAAGAGGCGTATTCTCTTTGTCAGAAAATACATAAGGGAAAAGGTATGCAAGATCCTTTCGCTTTTCCAATACACCGCCAAGACGATCATAATACTCTCTTGGAGCATCCATGCCGCCTATAGTCAGGATATCATTTCCGAAAGAATCATCTATTGTATGCTCGTTTCCGACCACTTCGGCACCTGAAACAAAAGATGTCTGACACTCAAGGTCTTCACCGTTAAATGCAGCCAGTATGATACCGTTATTTGTATACCCGTTCTCATCAAATACAAAACCTCGCTCGAGAGCCCTTCTAATGCGCAGATCCGGTACAATGGCTGTTCCTCCCGTCATCTGAATACTCGGGAAAGTATCATTGAATCTATCTATCAGATCTGTCACCTGAGAGTATCTTCCAGTAACAAATGTTAATAGGAAACGAGTATTATCTTTTATCAGAGTTTCAGAAATTTTTGAAAATAGATTTTCGGGACTGACAGATTTTTTCAGCTCATCATCTATAGTAGAAATAAGCTTAGTATTAATACTGCCATGCTCCATCTGGGTAACTGAAATGATACATTGATTGTTGGCAAGATGACCCATATTGATCACGCCTGATGTGCTAGTTCCGAATATATGAGCCTGGGGTACCTTTTCCTTTATAAAGTGCGCCAGTTCAACAGCCTCGTCTCCAAAGTGGATGGCTGTATGAATTCGTATGAGAATATCGCCTTTTTGCGGATCAAGTGTCAGCTGATCAAATACTTCACTGAGTCTTGAACGAGAAATATATTGAAAATTCCATGTAAACATAGATGCTATACCTTTCC
>CADAPR010000003.1 GCA_902789785.1 uncultured Lachnospiraceae bacterium | reverse complement strand
GCCGCACAGATCATCAGATTTTATAATAACTATATTGATAACAAGATCGAACCGCCCACAGAAGGCCCGCTGTCTGTGGCAGAGGATATCAAACCCGTATGAAGATAACGGTCATAGTTCCTGTTTACAACATAATAGACTGTTTGGAACGCTGCGTCATGAGCATCATCAATCAGACGTACAGGGATCTTGAGATCATACTTGTTGATGACGGATCTACCGACGGAACTGCAGCTCTCTGTGATGTTTTGGAAACAAAGGATATCAGAGTCAGGGTGTTTCATAAAGAAAACGGCGGATCATCTTCTGCAAGAAACCTGGGGATTAAGCATGCGACCGGCGATTATATAGGATTTGTTGACAGTGATGATTATATCGAACCTGATATGTATGAACTGTTGGCGGATGCTGTCGTTCGTAACAATTCTTTAATGGCTCAGATCTCGAGAGATGAGATAAATGAGGATGGAAGTAAAAGAGGAGATGTATGCATCCCGCCTGAAAAAGAAATCATAATAACCGGCAAGGACATGCTTAAAGAGCTGTTAATGCACAGAGGAGACTGCTCGTTCTGTACTAGGATATGCGCAAGAGAGCTGTTTAATGAAAGAAGCTTTCCCGAAGGCGAGCTGAATGAGGATTTCAGACTCCTGACCGAGATGCTGCCGTTTATTGATAGCTTTCCGATCCTTCCGAAGCAATGCTATCATGTATACTATCGCATGAACAGCAACAGCAGAAGATCGGACAGGGATGACTTTTCGAGAGTCTTTGAGGATATTGTAGTCAATGCGGACAGGATTCAAAAGACTGTCGATGAGAGATATCCTGAACTAAGAGAAGTAGCCTTCAGGTTCGGGATGGTCCAAAGACTCGATTACATGCTTCACATTCCGATAAGCATGATGACTGCAGATAATAAGTTTTATCGTGAAGTTGCCATCTATATGAGAAAAAACAGACTGCATGCTTTAAAGAACAGGATACTTACAAACAAAAACAAGCTCTACATCCTGCTTCTTGGAACAGCACCAAAAACAGTCCGTTCGATACATGAAAAAAAGATGAAAAGGAGAGGAAATATATGAAATATATATATCCTGATGGAAAACCAAAGGCGCTTACATTCAGCTATGATGACGGAGAGCACTATGATCGCAGGCTTGTAGGCATATTCAATGAATATGGGTTAAAGGGAACTTTTCATCTGAATTCCGGCAATCTCGGAAAACAGACTCCCGGCAATATATATGTTGATCCAGATGAGATCACTTCACTTTATGAAGGTCATGAAGTTGCCTGTCACGGTGTGCATCATAAGAACATGCCGCAAATACCGTTATCTGTAATGACAAGAGAGCTGTATGAAGACAGGATCGCGCTTGAAAAATATACCGGGAAGATAGTCCAGGGATTCTCATATCCGTTTGGAAACTACACTCCCGAGCTTATTGATGCTCTTAAGGCGGTCGGGCTTAAATATGCCCGTACCGTGGAAGCAACACATGGTTTCTTCCCTCCGGGAGATTTTATGATGTGGCATCCCACATGTCACCATTATGAGGACCTTATCGAGGACGGAAAGAGATTTTTGGATGTTCCGGACTATATTGAGCTTCCTCTCATGTATGTATGGGGACACAGCTTTGAATTCGGCAGGGCTAACGACTGGACGGTCATCGAAGAGTTTGCAAAGATGATGTCAGGTAAGAGTGATATCTGGTATGCGACAAACATGGAGATATATGACTATCTGACAGCAATAAGAGCGCTAGAGTATTCAGCTGATGAGAGCAAGGTTCATAACCCGTCTGCTATAAGCGTATGGTATGAGCATAACGGACAGATCTGTAAGATAGGTTCAAGTGAAACAAAAGCGATTAAGGACTGATCATTTCCCAAAATGGATACAAATACTTCTTTTAAGGAAAAACTGAATAAAAACCTATCCATGATCATACTGGCTTTTGGCATTCTTGTAAGGTTCATATATGTCTTAATGAGCACCATATATGACAGACAGTACGATATAGGTATGATCGATCTGGATTCACCAACGACTGTGTCGGGCGGTCATCTTGCATATATCCAGTATCTTTATCAGAACATGAAGCTTCCCGATGTGGATCCTTCGACTGTATATCAGTTCCATCATCCGCCAATTCATCACTTCATATCAGCTCTTTTTATGAAGTTTGTGAGTGTATTCACAAACAATACTGATGTGATAGAAGAATCCATGCAGTGGGTTCCCTTTGCATGCTCGGTTGTCATTCTAATAGCTTCATTAAAGATAATGAAGAGATTTATGATCGATGAGAAGGCTCTTTGCTTCGGCATGGCGCTTCTTTGTTTCCATCCCTCTCTTATACTTCTTTCGGGAAGTGTCAACAATGACTGTATGGCACTCATGTTTTCAGCACTAAGCATACTGATGACAATGGTATGGATAAGTAAACGGGATCTTGCAAGCATTATCTGGGTTGCTGTCTTTCTGGGGCTTGGCATATCTACAAAACAGAATGTTGCGGAGCTGGCATTCGCGATCGGACTCATTTTTTTAATCATACTTATTAGAGAGATAAAGAATAAGGATAATATATCAAAACTTATCGTGCAGTATATAACTGCGGGAGCAGTATCGATCCCTATAGGGATGTGGTTCTATATAAGAAATCTTGTAAAGTACGGCATGAGTATTCTGTGGGTATACGATCTTGGAAACGACAGCTGGCAGTATACCGGGAACTACTCTGTCATCAACAGATTCCTATGGCCCGTTCCTTCAGAGATGATAGATAACTTTACTCATTTCAGGATAGGATGCGGCTATAATGTATGGATGCAGATCATGCGTACCTCCGTTTTAGGGGAATGGGATATGGCATCTGTAGCAAAACCAATAAAGCTTATTGCTGTACTGCTCATGTTTACAGGTATATTTATAGCTTTTATAGCTTTTGTATGCATGATCAGAGTTTTTGTGCTAAGAGACAAAAATGAAAATGCGCCCGTTTATGACAAGCTGTACAGAGTCCTGTTTGTGGCAGGATATGTGTCGGTGATGATAAGCTATCTTGTTTTTGCCTATAAATATCCTCAACAGTGCAGCATGCATTTCAGATATATTGAGATAACTCTGATATTTACTGCAGTAGCTTTAGCCATTAGCTTTGAGAGACTGAAAACAAAGCATATGAGAATGATCTGGAATATGGGACTGTGTGTATTTTGCATGCTCAGTCTGATCATGTGTGCAGTATGGTGTTTGCAGTGAGATAAAAAAGATGATCGAGGATAAGAACATAAAACAGCAAAAGGGAATATTTATCACAGCTGGGATAGTACTGCTATCCCTTTTTGCTGTATTTATCGCTGATAGCTTTTATCCTTTTGGAAGCGGATCGGTTGCTGCTCTTGATCTTAATTCACAATATCTGCCGCTGTTATACAGATTCTATGATATAGTGACAGGCACAAAGAATCTGGCCGTCGATCTTCATATCGGAGGCGGTATAAATCTGTACAGTGACAGTCTGACTGAACTTTTAAATCCCTTCAACTATATACTGCTTTTGTTTAAAAGAGCAGACCTTTACAAGGCAGTAAATATCCTCTTAATACTCTATACGCTTGCAGCATCGCTATCTGCTTATCTTGTTCTTGACAGGATCTCAAAAAAGACGGACAGCTACCTAAAGATTGCATTATCTGTAACTTACGGCATGTCATATTACATGGCTTATCAGTATGAGATCATCAGATGGATGTATATAGTAGTGCTGTTCCCGTTCTTATATCTGGCGCTTTTAAGACTTCTTGAGGATAAAAAGCCTTTGGCGTTCATATTCCTTCTGGCATATATATTTGTTTTAAGTCTTCAGTTCGGCATACAGCTTTGCATGTTTTCGTTTGTTTACAGCATATGCTATATCCTTAATGAAAACAGGGACGGTACAAAGACAGCTGTTGATGCGCATAAATGTCTGCTTATTGGAATATCACTTATCGCAGCGGTTCTTTTGTCCGGATTTTCCACATATCCTGCAATTACAAACATTCTCAGTTCGGCAAGATCGACACAGAATTCATCGATCCTTACCGTTATCACTCATCACGGACTTGACAATCTGCCTGAAAGACTTCTAGAAATATCAAATCCTGTGGTGCTTGGCATGTTTGCGGCCACAGTATTTGTTCTTAAAAAAGATACGATAAAAACGCTCAAGAGAATAAAGCCTGTTGCTGCGGCTTTAATAGCAATGATCATAACCGTGATCATTGAGCCTGTAAATCTTTTGTGGCATCTTGGCTCTTATCAGTGCTTCCCTGTAAGATATGCTTATTGTGTTGTATGGCTCGGGATTGTTCTTGTAACAGATCTGATAAACGAATGCATAAACAAAGAAAAGGCACAGGATAAAAAGAGCCAGAACGTAATCATATCCTGTGTGTGTTTTGTAGCAGGTCTTGCACTCATATCTTATGTATATCTAAAAAGGCTTATGTTTTCGCAGGCATTTGCGACTCTTGATATCAGCGGGATGTGCAAAAAGGAAACGCTGCTTATCTATATCATCGCTCTTATTGTTTCAGGACTTGTCTCTATTGTGATGTTTACTGTACTTAAGAGAAGCAAAAACACTATCTTTTGCATAGATACGGTTTTTCTGTCAGCCCTTATGGGAATGATATGGTTTATGGCTGTTCTGTGGCCGCAGACTTCGCAGGCAAGAGCCATAAATGAATCCAACTATCTTAAGATGAACAGTATATACGTGAAAGAAAAGGAAAGCGTATACACATGCCATGAAAGAGAAGAACAGGATGAGATCTTAAACAAAGCGCTTGTAAGCGGAAGATATTCCATGTCGGCATATGTACCGTCAGGTGAGAGCAGAGAGTATGTAGATACAATGAACGGACTGGGATATGAGACACCGTGGATATCTGTCACATCTTATGGCGGAAGCAAGCTAAGCGATACTCTGCTTGGCCTGGAAGAAGGCTTTGACGGCGCGATCAATGTGTCCAAGGAGGAATTTGATAATATCAGGGATGTTACGGATTTCTCGTCACTGATCAATGAGAAAAAACCTGTCACACTGGTTTTTGATAACAGAAAAGGCGATGTGATAATAAAGTCCGAAGAAAGTCTGTCCGGATATGTTCTTTTGCCTATGGCATATATAAAGGGATGGAATTCTTTACAGGCAAGAGTGTGCGATTATTTAGGAGGTCTGCTTGCTGTAGAGATTAATGACAGTGCTGATCAGATCGTACTGGATTATTCGGTGCCGGGGCTTTTTGCTGGATCAGTTATGTCTGTAATGGGCCTGTCTTTAATTCTTTTACTGATATTGCTGCTAAATAAACATACAGTCCTTGACAGGATCGCAAAGCCTGTATATATGGCTGTGGCAGTTCTTTTTATACTTGTCATGTATATCCTTCCCAGTATCGGCTTAGTCGTATTCATGGGAGCAAAGGCTGCAAAAAAGGATCTGACACCATATCTGGAGATTTCAAGAGTTGAGGATACAAACGTTCATACATTGCTATCCCAGACTGTCAGTGAGGACGGGATACATGTGCTCATAGGCCGTAATAATCTCATGAACGACAAGGGAGTCAAGGTAACATCGTCTGATGATGAGAGCGGTTACTACAGGGCAGCCAAGGCCTCTGACGGTATCATCGATAAGGAGTCAAGGTGGTCGTCAGTCAATGACTGGGATAACAACGATCATTTCCTTCAGGCGGATTTTAAAAACACAAGAAATATCCAGGCCGTAAAGATATACTGGGAAAGAACAAACGCATGTGAGTACTGCATAGAAGTATCTCAGGATGGGATAAACTGGACAAAAGCCAGTCAGTTTAATGAACCTGCATCAAGCAATCCGCAGATCATATATTATGAAGAGGCTCTCAAAGCCAGGTTTTTGAGACTTCATATCACTGATGTGACCAAAAACGAGGAAGACGCTACTTTGTATTATCAGAATGTTTCGGTCTATGAACTTGAAGTATATGATGATGAATGCGACAGCTTTGTGATAGAGAGGCCAAAACTAACTGACGGAACAAACAGACAGGTTCCTGTACCTTCAGTTCCTGACGGTTATGTACTGAAAGTAGGAGGAGTAAACTATGACAATCTCCTTCATGAAAAGAAGACATTTGCGGATACTGTCGCTGCGGTAGAGATAAATCTCGGATATGAGCTTTACTACGGATATCAGAAATGGGATATCGAAGGATTTGATATTGTATTGCCCGCATCGGATAACAGCATGGGTGATGAGCTTAAATTCAAAGATGTGAATGTAAAAGAGTGGAAGAAAGAAAACGGAGAGTTTTTATTTGATAACAGGGATTCGCTCAAAGATGCACTTATTAACAGAGAAAACGATGCCTTGCTAGATGTAAGCATAAATGAATCGGATTATCTGGGAGAAGAAGGCTATGAGATAAAGATAGATAACGACAAGATCATCCTTACTGCAAATACTGACAGGGGTATTTACTGGGGAAGAGTCACCTTAAGTCATATGATAAAGGAAAATGATTCAAGCTGGGAGTGCGGCATTATTCGCGATTACCCGGAATATGCAGTTAGAGGCTTTGTGCTCGATGTGGCAAGAAGACCGGTATCGATGGATATGCTGTACCGAATGCTGGATACACTTGCCGATAACTACATGAACACATTCCAGATACATCTGTCTGACAATGCGATAATATCATCGAGCGAATATGACGGTACGGTCGAAGGCGCAAGAAAGCTGTTTAGCGCATACAGACTTGATTCCTCAATAAGCGCAGGCGATGAGAGGCTGACAAGTGAGTTTTATTATACGGATGAAGAGTTTAGAAAGTTTATTGCTGATGCAAAAAAGATGGGTATAGATGTTGTACCTGAGATAGATACACCGGCCCACAGCCTTGCGATCACCAAACTGTTCCCCGAACTTGGCTATGATGATTATCCGGAACTGGCAGATACGCTCGATGTATCGAAGCCAGAGGTATTAGAATTTACTACCGATCTATGGAGTGAATATCTTACAGGGAATGACCCGCTGTTTAAGGAATGCAGTGTGCTTCATCTTGGAACGGATGAGTTTTTCGGTGACAATGCTGCTTACTCAAAATATGTTGCTAAGCTTTGCAGATCGATAAAAGCCATGTCTGAGGATAAGACTATAAGGTTATGGGGAAGCATTTCATACAACCAGATGGATACTGCCTCAATAGATAAGAATGTTCAGATGATGGTCTGGAGTGCCATATGGTCTGATCCGCTTAAAGTTTACAACAGCGGATTCGGAATAATAAACTGTATAAGTTCAAACCTCTATATCATTGTAGGCAGCGGCTCCGACAGACTTGATATGGATAATCTTAAAAACAGATGGGAACCTAATCTGTTCTATGACGAGGATACGTATGAAGAGATCCCTGCCTGGTCACCAAAGATGCTCGGTGCATGCTATTCAATGTGGAATGAGAATTACTGTCAGGGTGATGAGACCGTTGATGACGAGGGTATCTTTGACAGATTCAGCGAACCTGTAGGAGTGATATCCGGAAAGTTGTGGAATAGGGAGTAACTATGCTATAATTATGTAGTTCATGTTTAAGGAAAGAGGAATAAATATGTTAAACAATAAAACCATACTGGTTACAGGCGGTACAGGATCATTCGGAAAATGCTTTACCAAATATGTCCTTACCCATTACGATCCCAAGAAGATAATAATCTATTCAAGAGATGAATATAAACAGTTTGTCATGGCAAACGAGATGAAAGAATATGCAAGCAAGCTGCGTTTCTTCATAGGCGATGTCAGAGACAAGGACAGACTTGAGAGAGCTTTTGAGGGAGTTGATTATGTAATTCATGCAGCGGCTCTAAAGCAGGTTCCCGCATGTGAATACAATCCCAATGAAGCGATAAAGACAAATATTCACGGTGCTATGAATGTCATAGAGGCAGCACTTAACAAGGATGTTAAAAAGGTAGTGGCACTTTCGACTGACAAGGCAGTAAATCCTGTAAATCTTTACGGCGGAACCAAGCTTGTATCGGATAAGTTATTCATAGCCGCAAACAGCTATGCAGGTTCTAAGGATGTTAACTTCTCCATTGTTCGTTACGGCAATGTTGCAGGGTCAAGAGGAAGCGTAATACCTTTCTTTAACAACATCATCAAAAACGGAGGAAAAGAGCTTCCCATAACAGATTATCGCATGACCAGATTCTGGATAAGTCTTACACAGGGAGTTGAGCTTGTTATAAAGGCGCTTTCGGAAGCCAGAGGAGGAGAGACATTTATCAGCAAGATACCCAGCTTTAAGATAACTGATCTTGCACAGGCAATGCTTCCAGGATGTCAGATGCCCGAAGTTGGTATCAGAGAAGGTGAAAAGCTTCATGAGATCATGGTTACTACAGAGGATTCTCTGACAACTTATGAATATGACAAGCACTTTATCGTATATCCTCAGATGGTATTCAATGACAGGCAGAAAGAACCCATACCGGGCGGGAAAAAGGTAGCTGACGGATTTTCATACAGTTCGGGAAACAACACCGAGTGGCTTTCTGTGGATGAGATCAAGGAACTGCTTAAGGATATAGACCTCGAAAAATAGAGAATAGAAACAGTTTTCAGGGACATGCAGAAATCCTGCATGTCCTTTTACAAAGGTGAGAAATATGAGCATACCTGCAATAGAGGGCGGAACACCCGTAAGAGAAAAAAAGATATACTACGGACATCAGTATCTGGATCAGGCAGACTATGATGCTGTAGTTGATGTACTAAAGAGTGACTATCTGACATGCGGTCCGAAGATCGGTCAGCTAGAAGAAAAGCTCTGCAAGCTGACAGGCGCAAAGTATGCGGTAGTCTGCAGCAACGGAACCGCTGCTCTTCATATGGCTGCCATGGCGGCAGGACTTACAAAAGGCGATGAACTGATCACTACACCGATCACATTTGCGGCAAGTGCAAACTGCGCATTATATGTCGGTGCCAAGCCTGTATTTGCTGATATAGATGATGAGACCTACAATATCGATCCTGAAAGTGTCAAAGAGCATATAAATGAAAAGACAAAGGCTGTTGTTGCGGTTGATTACACCGGGCAGGCCGTTGATCTTGACAGACTCTTGAGCATATGCAGAGAGAATAACCTTGTTCTTATCGAGGACGGCGCTCATTCTATAGGTACTCTTTACAACAATAAACCTGTAGGTTCAATAGCGGATATGACGACGTTCAGCTTCCATCCGGTAAAAACGATCACCGGAGGAGAAGGCGGTGCTGTTCTTACAAACAACGAAGAGTATTACAAAAAACTTCTGCTCGCAAGATCTCACGGAATAACAAGAGAAAGCTCGCTGCTTGAAAATGAACCCGACGGCCCATGGTATTACGAGCAGGTTGATATGGGATATAACTACAGACTGACTGATATACAGTGCGGACTCTTGATAAGCCAGCTGGACAAGCTTGAGATGTTCAAGAAGCGCCGCAAGCAGATAGTTGATATGTATAACAGGGCATTTAATGAACTTGATACTGTCATCGTTCAAAAGGAGATACCTCAGTCTGATACCGCAAGACATCTGTATATCCTAAGATTGAACACTGAAAAGCTAAGAATCGACAGAAGACAGTTCTTTGATGCATTAGCTGCTGAAAATGTCATCTGCAACGTGCATTATATCCCTGTTTATTATTTCCCGCACTATCAGAGACTGGGATATAAAAAAGGACTCTGCCCAAAGGCGGAAAAGCTTTATAATGATATAATATCGATTCCTCTTTATTACGGCATGACGGATGAAGATGTGCAGTCGGTCATTGATGCGGTAAAGAAGATATCAGATTATTACAGGGTTTAGTTTATGCTGGGTATAAGAACGGATGCCAACAAAATAGCAGCGACAGGTCATGTCATGAGATGCATGACGATCGCCGATGAAGTTAAAAAGCTTGGAAAAGATGTTATCTTTTTTGTTGCTGATGAGGACTCTGCATCTTTTGTAAAGGAAAGAGGATTTATATATAAGATACTTGGATCTTCATGGGATAAGCCTGTCGATGAGATCAATAAGCTTGCAGAACTGATAAAAGAGCATGACGTTGATACCGTTTTGTTTGATTCGTACAGTTTTGACGCAGAATACTTTGAGAAACTGAAGGCTGTATGTGATTCAAGGTTTGTCTACATGGATGATCTGTGCGATCAAAAGATGCCTGTTGATACTATCATCAATTATAATATTTATGCAAATGATCTTGGATATAATGAAAAGTACGATGAAGATGTAAACCTTCTTCTCGGACCGGTTTATGCTCCGCTCAGGCCACAGTTTAGCGAAGTATATGAAAAAAAATACAACATCCCTTCAAATGTGCTCGTATGCGCGGGAGGAGGAGATGTGATAGATATTCTTTTTGATATTTTAACCGGGATCGAGAGCGAGCCTGCATTAAAGAAGGTTGATTTTCATGTTGTCATAGGAAGCATGTCGGATAATGAAAAGGATCTAATGCGGCTTGCATTTTGCAGCGACAACATATTTATTCACAGAAATGTCACCGAGATGGCAAAGCTTATGTCAGAATGTGATCTGGCTGTTTCTGCAGGGGGAACGATGCTGACTGAACTGTGCTGCATGAAGATCCCGACAATAGAATTTGCCATTGCCGACAACCAGCTTAAAAATACATCATATTATGCAGAGCACGGGATCATGATTGGTGCAGGTGATATAAGGGAAAGCAGACAAGCTGTTGTAGGGCGCATTGTTCGTAACACGGCAGAACTGATATCGGATAAGAAAAAGCTTGCTGATATGAGAGCAAAAATGGAAGGCATTTGTGACGGATCCGGTGCTAAGCGGATAGCGGAGGCTATATGTTAAAGATTTTAAAACGTCTGAATATATTACTGGATAAAAAGCAGAAGAAAAAGATGGTGCTCATCGTTTTTCTGATGCTCATAGGCGGTGTTCTTGAGTCTTTATCTATATCTGCCATTGTTCCTGTTATGACGGTCCTTCTTGACCCGAATGCAGTAACTGAAAACAAATACTTAGCTTATGTATACAACGGACTTCACATGAGTTCGCCGACACAGTTTGCACTAGTCATGATGGTAGTTCTTGTTCTGGCATTCGTGTTAAAGAATCTGTTTCTATTCATACAGAATGTCATACAGCTTAAGTTTGTATATACCAATCAGTTTGCTACATCAAGGCGCATGATGATCAATTTCATGAAGCGTCCGTATGAGTACTATCTGGGGGCTGAGACATCTGTTATACAGAGAAACATCACCTCTGATGTCAACAACATGTATGCTCTCATTCTGACTATTCTGCAGCTTACCAGTGAAGTAGTCGTATTTATCTGTCTTGTCGCGGTACTTATAACTGTCGATGCTGCAATGGTGATAACCATAGCAGGACTTCTGCTTGCAGTGCTTTTAGTCATCAAGGTTCTTTTAAAGCCGATCATGTATAAGGCGGGCCAGGAGAATCAGGATTATTACAGCGGGCTTTTCAAATGGATAGAAGAAGCCGTTATGGGAATCAAGGAGATAAAGGTAGCCGTAAAGGAGCATTACTTTATCAATGAATATGCGCGCTGCGGCGAAGGCTATGTGGGTGCTGTCCAGAAGTACAACATTTATAATTCCACACCCAGGCTTCTTATTGAGACTATCTGTATCGCAGGTCTTGTCGGATATATGTCGGTGGTCATGTTAGGCGGAGCGACAGCCGATGAGCTGCTCCCTCAGCTTTCCGTATTTGCGCTTGCAGCAATGAGACTGTTGCCGAGTGCGAACAGAATGAACAACTACATGACATCCATTTCATATTTTGAGCCGTTTTTGTGGAATGTTTCGGAGCATCTGCAGACTGAGATAAATGATGAGAACGTAGTTTATGATGAGGCTGCATATAGAGTAAAGAAAGAGATCACTAAGCTTCCGGTTACAAAGGAAATATCGATAAATGATATAAGCTATGCATATCCCAATACTGATAAGCTTATATTTGATCATGCATCGATATCTATTCCCATAGGATCCGCAGTAGGTATTGTTGGATCGTCCGGTTCGGGCAAGACTACAATGGTTGATGTGCTCTTGGGTCTTCTTACTCTTAAAGGCGGAAACATAACAGCCGACGGAGTGGATGTACAGACCAATTATGAGGGATGGCTTAAGAATATCGGATATATCCCTCAGACCATCTTCATGATCGATGATTCCATAAGGAAAAATGTGGCATTCGGTTATGCAGATGATGAGATAGATGATGAGAGAGTATGGGCTGTATTAAAGGAAGCGCAGCTTGACGAGTTTGTAAAGGGACTTCCTGACGGACTTGATACCGGAATAGGAGAGAGAGGCATTCGCATATCCGGAGGACAGCGTCAGCGTATCGGAATAGCAAGAGCACTGTTTGAAGATCCCGAAGTCCTTATACTTGATGAGGCGACCTCGGCACTCGACGGAGATACTGAAGCTGCCATAATGGATTCGATTAACAGACTTCACGGTCGCAAGACTCTGATAATCATTGCTCACAGACTTCAGACTATTGAAAAATGCGACATGGTATATCGTGTTGAGAACGGCAAGATAAGCAGGGAAAGATGATGCTTTAGAGCGGATCGCTTTCGTGCAGTTCTTGCAGTTTAATGAGATTTTTCTTATCTAAGGCATGCTTTAAGCCACTGACATATATCAGAGAAACAAGTATCCAGGTGATATCAAGAAAGATCTTGGGGATGATAGCGATAAAGCCTGTTATCGCAAACCCGAGTATAAGAGAGATCACTATTGATGCAAGATATATTGTTTTTGTTATCTTTAACTCATCTTCACTTACGGTCAGGATGAGTTTTTTGTTTAACCCGATAGATCTGAGAAGTAGTGTAGGGATAAGCACAAACACTGCTTCGGCCAATATCAAAACTATTGTAAGAAAGAAAAACACAACAGAGATCATCCCATTAAGACCTATTCCCCAAAGTCTCATTGCCCAGGTAAAATCGCTGCCGTCTACGTATACATCTTTAATATCCGAGGTATTGATGTACATATCTGACAGATTGCCGCTTCCGTTAAGATCTATCGAATAAGCGATAAAGCAGTACAGCGCCCATAAGATCAGACATATGAATAAAACTATCCTTATCCTTGATGCTTTGGTTAATTCTTTAAATGAATCTGACATATCTATCCCCTTCAATCAAATGCGATCACATATCATTGACTCTGCATAGTCTTTTTATATTCCCTTGGCGAGAATTTATAGAACTTCTTGAATGTTTCCGCCATATAGCTGGCATTGGAAAAACCGGTCATCTCAGCTATTTCTGACATTGGCATATCACCTGACTGCAAAAGATCGGCAACCTTTCGAGTCCTGAAATGCATGATGTATTCGATCGGAGTCATCTGGGTATATTTGTTAAAGATCGTATTGCAGAGCGATCTGCTGACTCCGCCCGCAGAGGCAACTTCATTAAGTGTTATGTTGTTCATGTAATTCTTGTCGACATAGTTCATCATGGCTTTTAAGACTTCATTGTGAACGTCCTGATTTATAATATCATCCTGACTGAATTCACCCGTCTCGTTCACACGTGTCATGATTATCTCCCATATTTCAAAGAAAGTCTTTGTTATGAGAAATTCATTGCCGTAAGCCTGCTTTGCCAGAAAAAGCACAAGTTCCTGCATTCGTGCGGCATCTCTGTCTCCGTTCCTGAAATGGATGAAAGGAACTTTTTTATTTGATATGACAGGCAGTACGGCTTTTGCCTCTACGGCGTAGTTTGCACACAGTATCCTCGGATGCATTACAGCTATGACATATCTTCCTTCGCGCGGTGGAGTGGCATATGAATAATGCAGCTGATCGGAATTTACAAATATCGTATCACCTTTCTCAAGAAAGATATTTGTACCGTTTACGGAATATCCCATGCAGGATGAATGAACGCTTAAGAGTTCTATGTCCTTGTGAAAGTGAGGAACCTTTTCCCATGTGCATCCGCTGTACACGTAACCATCGTATATATAGGACGGAAATGCGGCATCATCGTAGTTGATCAGCTCCGATCCGTCATCTCTTGTTCTTACCAGTCCCTTATACTCATTTATCACTATTTTCCAAGCTCCTTATAAAATTGTTATAAAATCCAGGAATTCTATGGCTATTTTTTCTTTTTTAAGCAGAGTATAATCCAAAACATAAAAATTTACAAGGAGGGGCGCAGATTATGAATGAAGATTACGCAATAGTAATGAAAGGGATAGTAAAAGAATTCAAGGTATTAAACAGACGCGAAGGCCTAAAGGGAAGCTTTATGGATCTCTTTTCCAGAGACTACAGGATAGTGACTGCTGTCGATGATATATCCGTTAAGATCCCTAAAGGCCAGATCGTCGGATATCTGGGGCCCAACGGCGCCGGAAAGTCAACGACAATAAAGATGATGACCGGAGTCCTGGAGCCGACAAGAGGAGATATCATAGTAAACGGTTGCGTTCCTTACAAGAACAGGACCAAAAACGCCGAAAACATCGGTGTCGTATTCGGCCAGCGAAGCCAGCTGTGGTGGTCGCTTCCTCTTATAGAGTCATTTAAGCTCTTAAAGGAGATATATCTGATACCTGATAACGAATACGAGGAAATGATAAAGCTCTATGAGAGCCTGGTGGATCTTGAACCCCTTTTGCACAAGACTGTAAGACAGATGTCTTTGGGACAGAGAACGCTAAGTGATATTTTAGCTGCATTTTTACATAATCCAAAGATAGTCTTTCTGGATGAGCCGACGATCGGACTTGATGTATCTATGAAGGCAAAGATACGTGAACTCATAAAAGAACTCAATAAAAGGAAAAAGACAACAGTCATCCTTACAACACATGATATGGGAGATGTGGATGCTCTGTGTGAGAGGATAGTCATCATAGATCATGGAAAGATGATATATGACAATGATATCGATCATCTTAAGACATATTTCGGGTCATACAGGACGCTTAAATTAAGACTTCCAGGAGATGTATGGGAAGAAAAGCTGATAGATGAATCAAAGACTGATGTCATGAGTGTAATTTCCGATTATCAGAAAAAAGGAAAGATCCTTGATATCAAGCTTGAAGAGATTTCAACTGAGGAAGTAATAAAGAAGATTTATGAGGGAGAAGCTGATGAATATGAGAAAGTATCTGGCACTTACGAGGGCGGGGATAATCCAGGAATTGCAATATAGGCTAGGAACCTTTGTTACGATTTTGGGAAATCTGATATATCTTACACTGATCTACTATCTGTGGAGATCGATATATGCATCGTCGCCTTCACCCGTAGTAAACGGAATGACTTTTACCGATACCATCATCTATCTTGTTCTTGCTACGGCGCTGTTTAATTTTTTAGAGATGTACATTGTATGGAACATGAGCAGATCGATACAGTCGGGAGCGATAATACTGGATCTGCTAAAGCCGATGAATTACAGAAGATATATGTTTTTCAACTATTTCGGAAACAATGTGATGACGTTCTTTTTAACCTTTTTGCCAACATTCATTGTGGTATATTTCATAACCCACGGCGCCATACATTTAGGTCTTAATGCAGTAATGTTTGTCATATCAGTAATACTGGCGCTCTTAGTCAATTTCTATATAGAGATGTTTGTGGCTACCATATGTCTCTATACGGAATCAACATGGGGAATCAATATAGTAAAGGAGAGCGTGGTGCTTCTGCTTTCGGGAGCAACGATACCGCTTGTCTTCTTTCCAAAAAACCTGCGCACGGTGATCGAGTTCATGCCTTTCAGATGCATATATGACACACCTCTTAACATTTTGTTGGAAAAGCAGGGATATACATTTGATTCCGGTATCTTTAATATGCTTGCGATACAGGCAGTATGGTGCGTGATACTGTCTTTAGTAAGCAGGGCTTTCTGGAACTTTTCTGTCAGAAGAATAACGGTTAACGGAGGCTGATTATGAATAACGAACTGGCTTTAAAGAAAAAAAGAGGATTTGGATTTTATGCCCGTATATATCGTAAAGTGATAGTTCAGGATCTTAAGAGCAAGATGAGCTACAGGGCAGATTTCATCATTTCCACATTCGGCATGATACTTACCAATGTTGTAGGATTTATGTCATTTTATATACTGTTTAAGAATTTTCCTTCAATAAACGGATGGAACTACCATGAGATGCTGTTTCTATACGGATTTTCTCTTATCGCGCTCACACCGCTTCAGTGTCTTTTTGACAATAACTGGAGTCTGAGATATTCGGTTGAATCGGGTGATTTTATAAAGTACTGTTTCAGACCGATAAACGTATTCTTTTACTTTATCTCAGAAGTATTTGACGTTAAGGGACTGGGACAGCTTGTATTCGGAATTGCGGTGCTTGCTTATTCGTGGTCACATCTGGGTATCCCCGTAACCGTTGTGACCATGATACAGCTGATACTCTTACTGATTACGGCATCACTTTTCATGATAGCGATCATGAATGCCGCTGCGGCTACATGCTTTTGGATAGTGCGTTCCGGATATGTTATGGTCGTAATGTTCAGATTTAAGGATTATGCAAGATATCCCGTAAGCATCTTTGACGGGATATTCAAAGTGATCTTTACATTTGTTATACCGATCGCTTTCATAGCGTATTATCCGGGGATCGTGATATTAAGACCTGATGAGATACCGCTTTTATCTAAGCTCTCACCGATCATCGGAATTGCCTTTTTTATACTAAGCTACAAGTTCTGGATGTTGGGAGCCAAAAGATTTGACGGAACAGGTTCTTGATCTATAAAGGAGAAAAAAATGGAATTTACAACCAAAATAGTGACAATAGATGACTATGATGCGATATATGAATTATGGATAAGCACTGAGCAGAGCAAAAGGGCTTTAAATCCGGTGGATGATTCACGTGAAGGGATAGAGCGCTACTTAAAGCGAAATCCAAATACCTGTTTTGCCGCTCTAAAGGATGGTAAGATAATAGGAGTGATACTGACGGGTCATGACGGGCGCCGCGCTATTGTTCATCACTTGTGTGTTCATAAGGACTATCGCCGCATGGGAATAGCTGCACATCTTGTATCGCTTGCGGAGAATGCTCTTAAAGAAGAAGGCATACAAAAGATATTCGGTCTGGTCTTTAAGGATAACGATAATGCCAATGAATTCTGGGAAAAACAGGGGTATTCTCTAAGGACAAATCTTAACTATCGAAACAAGAGTCTTAATGATGCGATACCGGCAGGAGAATGATGAATGATATTATATGTTACCGATCTGGATGGCACATTGCTAAATAAGCATGACAGCATTAATCCTTACAGCATACAGATTATAAACGATCTAGTTGATAAGGGAATGCTGTTTACGTATGCGACTGCAAGATCTTTGGTAAGCGCTACAAAGGTTACGAAGGGACTGTCTACAAATATACCGGTGATCGCATATAACGGAGCGTTCATATTCAAGCCTTCTTCGGGAGAGATATTATCGCGTGAGGATTTTACGCCTGAAGAGAGATCAAAGGTAAGACAGACACTGGAGCGATACAGTATAAGTCCGATGGTCTATTCGTTTATTGACGGTATCGAGAGAGTCTCTTGGATTCCCGAATACGAAAACGAGGGAGTAAGAAGATACTTAAGTAAGCGACTAAATGACAAGAGATTCAGAGCAGTCACTGACAGGGATAGTCTGTATGAGGGCGAGATGTTCTATTTTACCTGTATAGGAGAAAAAGAAGAACTGTTGCCGGTATATGACATCTTTTCTAACGATCCAAGATATCGCTGCACGATACAGCAGGAGTTATACAGACCGGAATACTGGTGCGAGATCATGCCGGCAAATGCATCGAAATTTAATGCTATCAAGAAGCTAAAGGATATGTGGGGCTGTGAAAAGGTGATAAGTTTCGGAGATGCCGTTAACGATATCCCTATGTTTGAGATATCGGATGAATGCTATGCGGTATCAAATGCCGCCGATGAGCTTAAGGCTGTGGCCAGTGCTGTAATAGAGAGTAACGAAGAAGACGGAGTGGCAAAATGGCTGGCAGCCAATGTAAGGATCTAGTATAGGTGAAATGATGAAAGACTTTGATGCTGTGGTTTTTGATATGGATGGCGTGATCTTTGATTCAGAAAGAGCCACCATGAACTGCTGGATAGAGCTTGCAGAAAAATATGATATAAAAAACATAGAAAAGCCGTATCTAGCCTGCACGGGAACTACCGATAAAAGGACAAGAGAGATCATGATCGAGGCTTATGGTGATGACTTTCCATATGATGAGTATGCAAAAGAAGCATCCAAGATGTACCATGAAAGATATGACGGCGGAAGACTTCCTGTCAAGATCGGAGTATATGAGATTCTTGAGTTCTTAAAGTTAAACAATAAAAAGATCGCTTTAGCTTCGTCAACGAAAAGACAGAAGGTTATAAATCAGCTTAGGGATGCAGGTATACTTGATTATTTTGATGAGATCGTTACAGGTGATATGGTAGAAAAGAGCAAGCCTGATCCTGAGATATTTTTGCTTGCCTGTGACAGACTGAATGTTTCTTACAACAGAGCTTATGCGATAGAGGACTCATACAATGGAGTCAGATCGGCATATAGAGGAGGATTAAGACCTATAATGGTCCCCGATCTTCTGCCTGCAGACGATGAGATGATAAGGATTTCAAAGACCGTCAAAGATGATCTTATCGGTGTTGTCAGGTATCTAAGGGATGGTCTGAATCCCTGCAATACGGAAGAAATCGAAACGGATAGACTCCTGCTCAGAAGATTTGCATATGAAGATGCAAAATCGATGTTAAGTAACTGGGCAGGTGATGACTGTATTCAGCATATGTACGGAGAACCGTCATACAAGACAATTGATGCTGTAAGAAACCTTTTGGATAAATATATAGAAGGCTATAACGATGATTATTACTTCAGATGGGCTGTCATAGAAAAAGAGTCCGGTGAATGCATAGGTCAGATAGCATATTTCTTGGTGGATGGGAATAATCACTTCGGCGAGATCGAGTACTGCATAGGAACGGTCTTTCAGGGCAGGGGATATGCGAGTGAGGCAACAAGAGCAGTCATTGACTACGGGTTTGACAAGATAGGATTTCACAAAGTTCAGATCTGTGTGAGACCTTCAAATATCCCGTCAAGAAGAGTGATAGAAAAATGCGGTTTTATATATGAAGGCACTCTCAGGGATTATTTCTACATAGACGGAAAGTATGAAGACAGAATGTACTTTTCGATAATAAGAAAGGATTCGAATCCGTGGGAGGATATCAGTCTGAGTGATTATGAAAATCACATGAGACTTGACAGTGTCAGACAGCTTCAGACATTAAATGAAATGATGAAGCAGCAATTTGAACTCTATGATGTCTCAAC
The DNA here is from genome assembly GCA_902789785.1 of uncultured Lachnospiraceae bacterium. Classification (GTDB taxonomy): domain Bacteria; phylum Bacillota; class Clostridia; order Lachnospirales; family Lachnospiraceae; genus Colinaster. Next base: position 22,144 of record CADAPR010000003.1, on the reverse strand, counting down.
ATGCATGGTACTCGGTGTTGCAGCAGGAAACGGCCTTGAACATGTATCCAAGGAGAAGTACCAAAAAGTATACGGTATAGATATAAACAAAGAATATCTTAAAGCGGTTTATGAAAGATATCCCGATCTTTTGGGAATACTTGAGTGTATGTGCCTAGATCTTACAAAAGACTGCGACAGACTTCCTCATGCAGAGTTTGTCATAGCTGATCTTCTGATAGAATATATCGGTTACGAAGCTTTTTTGAATGCCGTAAAAAAGATACGGCCAAAATATGTATCATGCATTATTCAGATCAATACCGATATGAAAAACTGGGTATCTGATTCTCCATATCTGCACTGCTTTGACAGACTGGATGACATTCATCACAGTATTGAGGGGAATGAGCTTAGCTTGGCAATGGAAAAGAACGGATACAAAGAAAGAAACAGATTGGTTGAGGGACTGCCAAACGGGAAGGCACTTATGAGGCTTGATTACGGATTGTCTGACTGAGAGTGATCAAGCTTTTGGTATGTGATATATGTATCTTGGTCACAGATAATAGCATCTTGTTTTGTGATATCTGCATCTTGGTTTCAAATACTTGATTAAGATAAACCTATCATATAAAGTCTTATTATGATGCTTTGATGGATAACTGTTAATGAGCATCTGAAACTGATGAAAGACTGCGGATTCAAAGCCGTTGAGATCATATGGCTTAAAGATATGCAGGCGGGAGTTTGGGGGGATAAAAAAATGAAGATTAACCGTAATCAGCTTAAGTACATACTGATCATCGCTATGCTCATAGATCATATCACATGGGCGTTCATACCGACGCGTTCCGTGGCGGGACAGTGCCTGCATTTCATAGGCCGTCTGACAGGACCGGGAATGGCGCTTCTTTTGGCTGAGGGTTATCAGTATACCAGAAACAAGGCCAAGTATGCACTTCGACTGTTTGTATTTGCGATGATATCATGGGCACCGTACTGCCTAAATGATTATGGTAAATGGCCGTATTTTGGTATGGGCATGTTTGGTGTGATCTGGACGTTCTTTCTTGCCTTTTTGACTGTATGGATGTGGGATCAGTTAAAGACATACAAAGCACTGAAGGTCATTCTGGTCATATTTGCATGTATTCTGTCGCTTTTTGGAGACTGGTCGATATTTGCAGTTTTATGGGCATTGTATGCGTATATATATCGTGATGCACCAAGGAAGAAATGGATCGCATTTTCTATAGTGGCAGTGTGCGAGGTACTTCTTGCCATGCTGTTTGCCGCAAGTGTATCCGCAGCACTTTTCCAGACCGGTGTTGTCATGGTGCCTTTCTTGTTTGCGTTTTGCTATAATGGAGAGCCCGGAAGCAGAGCTGCATTCCATAAATGGTTTTTCTATGTATTCTATCCTCTGCATATCATGATCATATATCTGATCAAGACTGCTGTAGGATGATCATAAGGAGTAAGGTATTGAAAAAGAAAGCTATATGCATCATTACAGCCTGCTTGATGCTGTCTGTATTATCAGGATGTAATAAAACCGAAAAAGCAAATAATGATGAGAGCGCTAAATCGGCAAATGAAGAATCTGGCGATATTGAGTTTGACAGAGGTAAAGTAAAGGACCATACATACACAAACAGCTTCTATGGAATAAGTTTTGACCTGCCTAATGAATGGCACATCTATCCAATGGAAGAACTTGCCAAGGACAGCGATCTGAGTGAAGCCCAGTATACCGATACAATGATGATGAAACTTGCGAGGTCTGAAAAGGATCCCCTTGTTTTCATGGCAAACAACAATGATCTTGATAATCCGGAGATGATCACAATACGTCTTGTCTATAAGATCGACGGTCGCTATGACAACAGAAGTGAAGAGGCAAAACAAACTGCATATGCACTTGTTGATAAAGTAGCAGGGAGTTCATACGACAGCTTTGAGATGAAGACCATAGATATTGACGCAACAAAGTATTATCAGACAGACGCCGATTATACTTATAAGGGTGAGAAAAGATATTTTAGCAGTGTGATCTATGGAGACAATGATTATAATCTTTCTGTGAGCGTGATGTCGTATGATGACAAAAGATGTGAAGATCTGCTAAAAAGCATATTTGATATAAAGGAATAGGGAAATGAGTATAAGTATAGAACAGATAACAGATATAAAAGAAAAACAATGTATTGCCCGAACGATACTTGAAGATCTTACTGAGTGGTTTGAGGTTAAGGAGAGCAGAGAACAGTATATATCAGACTGCGCAGAATGGATATTTCTTGCGGCAAAAGATGAAGGTAAAACAGTAGGATTTTTATGCCTTAAGGAAACGGGAAAGGCTACCGTTGAACTGGCTGTGATGGGAGTTGTGAAAAAATGTCACAGATCAGGAGCGGGCAGGGCACTGGTTGATGAAGCCAAGTCAATAGCCAGAGAAAAAGGATATTCCTTCTTTCAGGTAAAGACGGTTCAAATGGGTATGTATGAAGATTATGACAGAACGAACATGTTTTATCTGGCATGCGGATTTAAGGAGTTTGAGGTAATCCCTCAGATATGGGATGAGGCCAATCCGTGTCAGATATATGTGATGTCACTATAAATGCATTATGTGTATCATAAATTGCATCTTCTGTATGTATATATGGATAATGATCATTTATTCCTCTATGATTCAGTTAAGAAACATGGAGGGATATTTTTATGAGAAAAAAATCGATCGCAGTCATAATGATGATCATGATATCTGTGTGCGTTAGTATAAGAGCAAAGGCAGAAACTGCTGATACAGTAAATGATCTTATCCTGGAGTTTAAGGATAAGACCTGCTGTGACAGTGTAAGCGTGGTTGTCTATGAAAAAGGAAAAGCTTCATTTTACGGTGATAAGGACAGTCTGTATCAGATAGGTTCGATGACAAAGGCCTTTACCGGACTTGCCGTTGAAAAGATGATGATCGAAGGGCTTTTATCTAAAGATGATACAGTTTCGGATCTCATACCGGGATTTGAGGCATTTTACGATGGAAAGAAGGCAGATATAACAGTTGATGATCTTATGAGGCAAAGAAGCGGATTTACAAACAGTGAAAAGGATTTTCCAAGTGCCACAGAATATATGACATTAAGTGAATGGGTCTGTAGTATGAGCGGAAAGAGCCTTAAGAGCATGCCTGGCAGCGAGTATGCATATTCAAATGCAAATTACAATATACTTGGTGCGATAATAGAAAGAGTGTCGGGAATGACATATCCCGAATACATGGAAAATGAGATACTTAAGCCGCTTGGACTCAATGATACATATGTCGGGTACCCGTCTTATAGCGGCAATGTCATAGAGGGAGAAAGACTGGTTTATCGTAATACTTTTGAATATTGCATCCCTGTAAAAAAAGCGTGCATTCCGGCAGGATACTTTTATTCAGATTCAAAGGATATGAGCAGGTGGATCGATATATGGACCGGTACTGCAGAGGTTTCTCCGCCATTTAGATCAGCTATTGATAACATCAAGATCAGATTGGCAGATGACACAGACTACTATTCAGGCTGGGAGAAAGCTGATGATATGATAGGTCATTCCGGAGGAACACCTAACTATTCATCCAGGATAGTGTTTTCGGATAATGATGATATCGGCGTCTGTGTTTTGACAAATCTGAATGTTTCGGCTTCCACAGACAGCCTGTGTAATGGTATTATTGATATAGTAAAAGGCAGGGATGGAGGCAGGATTTCAAACGATGTCTGGATGGTGTTTGATATAGTCTTTTTTGCTGTGACTCTTTTGGGCATCATTCTTTTTGCATCCGTCTTTTGGATAAGGAGAAAACACATTTTGATCTTTGCGGCGATCCTTCTTGCTCTTTTGCTTATTACAATGATCATCCTGTTTCCTGTCATTTTCAGTGCTCCCTTGAGGGAGATACTGTTTATATGGGCTCCGGCAAGTCTTGTGGGAGGAATGATCATGATCTGTGCCGATATAATACATATTTGCATAAGACTGTTTTTGAGGAAGAATAATGCAGATAGTAACAAGACAGGTAGAGGGTAAACCCCTGACTGTTACAATTGAATATCCCCAGTACAATGAATCGACGATGAGACTGATCCAAAAGATAAACAGTCTGGATCTGAAATTCTGTGCCTATAGCGATGATAAACAGATAAGGATCGAACTGACAGAGGTGTATTACATCGAAAATGTTGAACGAAAGCTGTTCATATATACGAAAAACGATGTTTATCGCTTTGACAGTACAATGGTGCAACTGGAAAGCATCATAGCCGACACTCAGTTAGTAAGGATATCAAGGACATGCATAATGAATACGGATCATCTAAAGCAGATAAGACAGGTAAAGAACAGTCATCTTGAGGCGGTCCTTGATAATGATGAGATGCTGATCGTTTCAAGAAAGTACTTAAAAGATATAAAAAGAGTATTTAAAGGTTAATGAAAATGAAAAAGATTCTTAGAGATACATGCATACTGGCATCGCTCATGATACTTGCGGTATTTGCCATTTCCATCATATGGTCAGGTGTTACGGATGAGATAAAACTGATACTTCAGCTGTTTTTGCTGGCATTGATGATATCGGTGATAAACAATTTATTTGATGACTATCTGACACTGTCTGTCATTATGAGCTATGTTGTTAAATACTTTGCGATATCCGGTGTTGTAATGCTGTTCGGATTTATAGTAGGATGGTTTTATCCAAGTAATTTCTGGATGGCATTTATCTATGTTGGAGCGGTACTTGTCATGGCATATTTTCTTGACAGCTTCATGATAAAAAAAGATATAGAATATATAAATAACAAGATAAACAGCAGGGGGTAAAAATGTCAGTTAAAACATTCGATGAAGCAAAAAACAAAATCGATGCTCTAAGGAGCAATATCAAAAAGGTGATAATCGGAAATGAAAAGACCATAGATCTTGTCATAACAACGCTTGTTGCGGGAGGGCATGTGCTTTTGGAAGATACTCCTGGAACAGGAAAGACAACACTGGCAAAAGTCATGGCATCTTCCATTGACGGAAGATTTTCAAGGATACAGTTTACACCGGACCTTTTGCCCGCGGATATCACAGGACTTAATATATACAGCCAGAAGGAAGACGCATTTACTTTTGTGGAAGGTCCGATAATGACAAATATCCTGTTGGCTGATGAGATAAACAGAGCGACACCCAGAACACAGTCGGCTCTGCTTGAAGCCATGCAGGAAAGGCAGGTCACGGTCGACGGTATAAGCCGTTTGCTCGGCAATCCCTTCATGGTGATAGCAACTCAGAATCCGATCGAAACAGCCGGTACATTTCCGCTTCCCGAGGCTCAGCTTGACAGATTTACGATGCAGCTGTCCATGGGATTCCCGTCTCCCGAAGAGGAGATCGCCATGCTAAATAGATTCACATCATTAGATCCGATGTCAGATATAAGTCCGGTCATTTCGACAAATGATATCGAAGACATGAAAGAAATGGCAAAAACGGTAAAGATTCATCCCGATCTTGTAAAATACATTGTCGACATCATGCAGGCAACAAGAAAAGATGCTGCGATCCTCATCGGAGCAAGCCCGAGAGCAGCGCTTTCACTGCAGACTGTTGTTAAGGCTCACGCGCTGACACAGGGAAGGGATTATGTCATTCCGGAGGATATAAAACAGTTGGCTGCATGCGTTCTCACGCACAGGATGCTTTTTCACTCGGCTACCGATTACGAGGGCAAGAGACAGATCGTCAATGCTCTGCTTGATCGCATCAATGTACCCAGCGAGGATTTTAAATGAAATTACTGATCGCATTTGTCCTTGCGGGTGTGATCTTTTTCATACAGAGATTTGTTTACAGGAAGCTATGGAACAAGAATCTTGATGTCAGTATCTCCTTTGACAGAGAGATACTGTATGAAGATGAGAATAACGTGCTTAAGGAGATCATTACAAACAGAAAGTATCTCCCATTGCCCATACTCCAGGTGAAGTTTTCGATCACAAGGACATTTTTGTTTGAAAGACAGGAAAACACAAAGGTAACAGACCGCTATTACAGAAACGAGTTTTTTACCGTTATGCCGCTGCAGAAGATCACAAGGACCTATCCGTTCGTGTGCAGTCACAGGGGCTTTTTCCATATGGAGAACATGGACATAATCTGCCGTTCCTTCTTTATGGATGCGAAGATGATAGATACCAGGGTTCATGAAGCGAGCGTATGTGTCCTGCCGGGACATATCGCACATGAAGACGTTCCTACGAGTGTCAATGACCTTTTGGGCGATATAGAAAAGAATCTTCATATCAATGAGGATCCCTTTACATTTGCAGGCATAAGGGATTATCAGCCATTTGACAGTATGCACAGCATAAACTGGAAGACCACGGCCAGACACGGATCATTGCTGGTAAATACATATAACACGACGTTTTCAAAAAAGGTGGTACTGCTCTTAAACGTTGAAGCCAACGGCATGCAGCATGCGGAAGATGTTGTGGAATGGGCTATAAAGATCACATCGCACCTTGCTTCATACTATGTCACGGAACATATCCCCACCGCGATGTACACTAACGGCATAGATGTATCTGTTGATATGAATCACTCTGAGAGAGCAGGAAGAAGAGGACATGGTGACAAGAGTCCTATGCAGATGGAGTGCCCGGCTATAGATGCCGGAGCGGATATGGCTCATATACGTTCGATTGAGGTTGCACTGGCCAGACTCAATACAGCCCAGGCGCCGGCATCGTTTATAAAGCTTTTGGATGAGAGGGTTACGGCAAGCAAGGATCCTGTGGAATATATAATCATATCAAACTACAGGAAAAGGGATCTGATCGATAAGTATGAAACACTTAGGAATGCGGGTTTCAGCATACATTTCATAATACCCGAATATAAACTGACAGGAATAGAGGAAGAATTCGATTCCAAAGAATACACAGGATGGCTGGTATAGAACATGACTACTAAAAGATTCCCGATTTACAGGGATGCTTTAAATCTCATAATGCTGTATCTGATAGTCATGAGCGCGGATATGACTCTTTCCTCCGGAATGCAGTTTGCCATACCCGCAAGCGAATATGTGACAGTAGGATCAGTGCTTGTCGTATCATATCTGTTAAGAGAACATATAACAAAGATGTATATCTACATGATATGTCACGTTTTCATGGTCGCTGCATGTATCATGATACCGATCGATATCACGAGCAAGGTAAAGATCGTGTTTATTGCTGTAGTACTCAGTGCTTTTGACATATATAACTGGTTTAACGGTCTTGAGAGCATGCCGGATATTTTCTGGGGATGCGGCGGTCTGATACTTTTAGCATTCTTCATGAGTTCGGGTGCGTTTGAATTCGGATATTCGAAAGTCATATTCAATATGGGCATCCTTTTTGTCACCTGTTTGCTTGTCAGGATGCTGATATCGAATTTCTATGACCTGAGCCGGTCCGGACAGCTGACGGATGATATGCCCGTCAGGGAGCTGTTCAGAAACAATACCTATATAGCGATAGGAATAATACTGCTTGCTGTCGCATTCATGATATTTGTCAGAACCGATGTGCTCATACAGAAGATAAATGACGTTGTCTATCTTATCCTAAAAAGATTCTGGCTGGCAATAATGCCGTTTGTTACGTCAGAAGAGGGATCGATCGATTACGGGATACCACGTCCTAAGATGCCGGACCTTCCTCAGACTGAAGACAACATATTTGCCCAGCTCTTAAGGATATTCGAAGCACTTTTGTCAGTCATGATAGCTGCTCTTTTGATCTATATTATACTGAAACTGATCATAGCTGTTATACGTGCACTGACAAAAGACAGGATAAAAAGATCAAGAAGTCACAGAAGCTATCGAGTGAAGAACGAAGTAAGAGAAAGGCTTTCAAGGACTGAGGCTTTCAGAGAAAAAAGAAAGAGCATTTTCAGAACAAATGAGCAAAAAGTAAGACAGATATACAGAAAGGAACTGCTCCTTTACAGGAAAAAAGGTGCAGATATTAAAGAAACACGAACACCTTTTGAAAACAGATCGGAGATACTAAGTTCGAAAGGGCATGATATATCGTTTGCAACAGATATATATGAAAAGGTAAGATTTAAGGTTGGATATGAAGCTCAGAAACAGGATGTTACAGACATAAGAAACGGATTCAGAAAGTAGGGGCATGGATAAATATGGATTATGATATACGAGAGACGCTGCAGGCTTTAAAGGACGGAAAAATATCCGTAGATGATGCCGTGCATGCGATCAAGAAGCAGCCGTTTGAAGATCTGGGATATGCTAAGGTCGATCATCACAGAAAGATCAGACAGGGAGCGGCAGAGGTCATATACGGAGCAGGAAAAACGCCAGAACAGATAACAGGGATCATTGACTCCATAAAAAAAGATGGAGTCAAAACCATATTGATAACAAGGCTGCAGGAGGATAAGGCAAAAGTCATCTCTGAAACCTGTAAGATGAAATATGATCCTGCATCACATATAGGGATCGTTGGAGAGATCCCGAAAGAAAACGGGATCGGAAGTATAGTTGTGGCAACCGGAGGAACATCCGATATCCCCGTTGCCGAGGAAGCGGCTCTTACCGCTGAAGCATACGGCAACAAGGTGATCAGACTGTATGATGTGGGTGTGGCAGGCATTCACAGACTCCTGTCTCATATTGATGAACTGATGGATGCAAAAGCAGTAATAGCGATAGCAGGAATGGAGGGCGCTCTTGCGAGTGTCATCGGAGGTCTTGTAGACTGTCCTGTCATCGCTGTACCCACAAGTGTCGGATACGGAGCATCTTTTGGAGGGCTCTCGGCGCTTCTTGCCATGTTAAATTCCTGTGCCAGCGGTGTGTCGGTAGTCAATATCGATAACGGCTTCGGTGCAGGCTATCTGGCAAGCATGATAAATCATCGTTATTGATCAAAAAGGAGAGTTTATGAAAACACTGTATATAGAATGCGCTATGGGCGCAGCGGGCGATATGCTCACAGCGGCCCTACTGGAACTTATAGAAGATAAAGCAGCGTTCGTAAAAGAGCTTAATGAGCTCGGAATACCGGATGTTGAATATAAATGCGAGCAGACAGTAAAATGCGGTATCACAGGGACTCATATGTCTGTTCTTGTAAACGGATCCGAAGAAGATGAGATCATGCATAAACATGAGCATCATCACGATCATGAAGAGCATCACCATCACGATCATGAAGAACACCATCACCATGATCATGAAGAACATCACCATCATCACAGCAGCCTTCACGATATTGAACATATCGTAAGGGAGCACATAAATGTTAGCGATAAGGTCAAAGATGATATCATGAGTGTCTATGAGCTTATTGCAAAAGCAGAGAGTCACGCACACAACAGGCCGATAAGCGATATACATTTTCATGAAGTTGGGACCATGGATGCTATCGCGGATATTGCTGCGGTATGTCTTTTGATGAACAGAATATCTCCTGACAGAGTAGTCGTTTCGCCGATCCATGTCGGAAGCGGACAGGTAAGATGCGCTCACGGAATACTTCCTGTTCCTGCCCCCGCGACTGCATATATACTTAAAGATGTACCTATGTACGGAGGATCTGTTAAGGGAGAGCTTTGCACGCCGACAGGAGCTGCTCTGCTCAAATACTTTGGAGACAGTTTCGGTTATATGCCTGTCATGAATACTGAAAAGATCGGATACGGCATGGGTAAAAAGGATTTTGAAGCAGCAAACTGCGTCAGGGTTTTCTTGGGTGAATCACAGGATAAAACTGATGATATAATAGAACTTGAGTGCAACATGGATGACATGAGCCCCGAGCTTGTCGGATTTGCCATGCAGAAACTGTTTGATGCGGGAGCGCTTGAGGTCTATACTACTGCAGTGGGGATGAAAAAATCACGTCCGGGCATAAAACTCACTGTTTTATGCAGACCGCAGGATAAGATGAGCATTGTTGAACAGATATTTGCGCATACCACTACGATAGGTATAAGAGAAGCAAGCAAGTTAAGATATGTTCTTGACAGAAGAGTCGAGACTGTTGATACACAGTTTGGACAGATAAGAAAAAAGATCTCAAGCGGTTATGGGATAACCAGGGAAAAGTACGAATATGACGATATCGCGCTTGCTGCGAAAGATAACAACATGTCAATAGAGGACGTGCTCAAAAATATATAGCAGGAGAATGAACAGGTGAACAAGAGAGATTTATTGGAACTTAAGAAGAGATTTAAGAAGGAGAGCTGTACCATAAGCCGCATGGCTGGCTGCTATGTTGATGCATCCCGCCAAAAGGTCCTAAAGTTAAATGAAACTTTCCTGAATCTTGACGAGGAGGAGTTTTACAAGTTCCTTGATATAGCAAAAAAGACAATGGTAGGAACCATTGGCAATAACATACTTGAACTTGATTTTCCGCTTGATGAGGAGTCTGTTGGCGGAAAACAGCAGTTTCTGTACGGTCTAAGATCGAGCAATCTTGAAAATGAGGAGCTTCTTGACAGGCTGTATGATCTGATCATCGATAATTATCAGTATATAGGCAATTATCTTATACTCGTATTCCATGATTCATACGACATAATGAGCCGTACATCGGATAAGATGAAGCTTGATGAATCTGAAGAGGTCTATGAATATCTTCTTGTATCGATCTGTCCTGTTGCGCTTTCAAAGCCGGGGCTCGGATATCGAAAGGATGAGAACAGGATAGGAGCCCGCATCAGAGACTGGGTAGTCGGAGTTCCGGATATGGGATTTCTTTTCCCGGCTTTTTGCGATTCAAGCGCCGATATACACAAAGTTGATTATTTTATCAGGGATGCCAAGGATTCGCACCCTGAGTTCGTGTCGGACGTACTGGGCTGCGGTCCGAGACTCACGGCAACTGAACAGAAGCAGACATTCCATGCGATAGTTAAAAAGGCATTCGGCAGCGATGAGGAGAAGTGCGAAAGAGCACTCATAGGAGTTCAGGAGGTGCTGAACGATAAGATCGATACTGATGAGGAGATGTCAGATGCCCAGGCAACATCGATAATCCTTACGGATGAAGCGGTAGAAGAGGCTTTGGTGGAACAGGGCATGGATGCTTTTGTTGCAAAGAAGGTTTCCGAGACTGTAAAGGAGACTTTCGGTGATGACATGCCTGCGATCGCAAATCTGATCGACACGAAAGCTCTTGAAGCCAACGCAAAGATAAAGAAGGAACAGGAACTGGTAAAGGAAGTAAACACGTTAAAGACCGAGATCGTTGAAAAGGACAAGCAGCTTTCAGAGGCTGCAACCTACATTGAGGATCTTAAGACATATGATGTGGTTTTGCGTGTAAAGCCTGACAAGGCATCAAAGATAAAGAGCCAGATACTGGGAGATCAGAAATACCTTATGATCCCTATGGATGCAAACGAGCATGTAAATCTTAACGGAGTCAACACACAGATATAGTTTCTATGGAAAAATTTGACAGATTCAGAAAAGAATATGAAAGATTCGTATATAAGGATTATACGATAGAAAAAGAAGACAGCTGCTTTAAGGTGTCGTTTTGGTTTTCGATACCTGGACTGAGAGAATTCAGATCAAGATGGGAATTTCCTTTAGGAAGTAGGGATATAAACGAAAACGATCCCATACTGGACAGACTTGTCTTTAATCTTGGTATGGTTGAGGCTATCAGTTATTACAAATGCGTCTGCCCTCCAGTTGTGGAAGTGGAATGCGGTTCTCTTAGCAAATATCAGACTGAATGGTGGGAGAAGCTTTTTTATAAGGGCTTGGGTGAATTTGCTTATCGAAACGGAATCGATATATCAAAAGATGATCTGCTCGCGATAAAAAGCAGGGACGGTTCATGCGACAGACTTACTGACAGTGAAACCTATACGGGATGTCTTGTACCTGTAGGAGGCGGCAAGGATTCGGTGGTATCGCTCGAACTGCTGAAAAGCGAAGGCATTACAACATACAGCATAAACGGCAATGAGACCACGCGTAACGTCATTGATATATGCAAGGACAAGAAATCTGATTATCGCGCAAAAAGAATACTTGATAAAGGCATAATTGAATTAAACGAGCTCGGATTTTTAAACGGGCATATACCTTTTTCTGCTGTAGTTGCCTGGTCAACCGTTATAACTGCCTATCTTACAGGCATAAAATACATCGCACTATCAAATGAAAACAGTGCAAACGAGTCCACTGTAAAGGATTCGTATGTCAATCATCAGTACTCAAAATCATATGAATTTGAGAAGGATTTTGATGAATATTTAAATACTGTGACCGACTCGGATATACATTACTTCAGTCTGCTCAGACCGCTCACCGAGATACAGATCGCGGCTCTGTTTTCAAAGCACGCTGCATATCATAAGGCTTTCAGAAGCTGCAATGTGGGCAGCAAGCAGGGGATATGGTGCTGCAACTGTCCGAAATGTCTGTTTGTGTATATAATACTCAGCGCATTTCTTTCAAAGGAAGAACTTGTCTCAATATTCGGTGAGAATCTTCTTGACAAGGAATCTCTTGACAAGGATTTCAGAGAGCTTATCGGCATAGAGGAAAACAAGCCTTTTGAATGCGTCGGAACAAGAAGAGAAGTACAGACTGCCATGAAATACTACAGAATGAACGGTCAGACAAGCCTTCTTACAGACAGATACGCTAAGTTCATAGATGATATTCCGACTAAGTTAAATGATCTTCTTTCAGAGTGGAATGATGAGCATAACGTACCCGATAAATTTGCTAAATATCTGAAACAGGAGCTAACAAAATGTCAGTTGTAGACAGATTTGAAGGTAAAAGGATACTGATATGGGGCTACGGCAGAGAGGGAAAGTCAACCGAGAGCTTTTTAAATCGATGCTGCAAGCCGTTATCGGTCGATATCTTTGAAGGAAAAAGAGAAGATATTGACGAGGATAAGTACGACTATATCTTTAAGAGTCCGGGCATTGTCATGGACGAAGATAATGAAAAATACACTTCTCAGACGCAGGTGTTCATGGAGGAGTATTCTTCAAAGACTGTCGGTATAACAGGGACAAAAGGAAAGAGTACTACTTCAAGCCTGTTATATACCGTGCTTAATGCCTGCCTTGAGAAAGAAACTCTTCTTGTTGGAAACATAGGACTTCCGTGCCTGGATTATTTCGATCATATAAACGATGATACGATAGTCGTTTACGAGCTTTCATGTCATCAGCTGGCTCATCTTAGCGTTTCTCCGCATATCGCCGTATTTTTGAATCTCTTTGAGGATCATCTGGATTACTATAAGACAATGGATCGCTATTTTGCGGCCAAGACGCATATCTGTGCATATCAGACAGGTAATGATGTGCTCTACGCTGGCGATAATGTCCCGCAGCTTGATACTGATGCAAAAAAAATCATCATATCTTCAAAGAAAGACTATGATCATGACTTGAGCATTAAAGGAGACCATAACAGATATAATGCCGAATTTGTATACAGAATTGCTACCGAGCAGTTTGGATGTGATCCCGATAAGGTTAAAAATGCTCTTAAATCCTTTGAGGGACTTGCACACAGACTGCAGCTCATAGCAGATATTGACGGTGTTGAATACTATGACGATTCGATATCAACAATACCTCAGGCGACTATCAGTGCTGCAACCAGCCTGAAGAATGCAAAGACTATTCTGATAGGAGGAATGGACAGAGGCATTGACTATGATATACTAAAGGACTTCATAAAAGAAAACAGTCAGTATAACTATATACTCATGTATGAATCGGGAAAGCGCATAATGAATGAGCTTAAAGACGGAAAAAACGTATATCTTGTAGAAGATCTTAAGCAAGCAGTCTTACTGGCAAAAAAGATCACAAAACCAAAAGAAGCCTGCGTTCTTTCGCCGGCTGCGGCTTCCTACGGATATTTTAAGAATTTCGAAGACAGGGGCGATGTATTTAAGCAGCTCGTTATGAGCTGAGCGTTCACCTTATCATTGTTAAACAATCCATTATTTGCTATAATTTTATAGTGATTTTTATGCATTCACTGAAAGGAGAGAAGGGTATGAAAAGAATCGGTATGTTGACCAGCGGTGGCGACTGTCAGGCATTAAATGCAGCCATGAGAGGTGTTGTAAAATCAATATACAACAGCGGCCAGGAAGTTGAGATATATGGTTTCCTGAACGGTTACAGGGGGTTGATATACGGTGATTTCAAGATGCTCACATCAAGAGACTTCTCAGGTATCCTCACTATAGGAGGAACGATACTTGGAAGCAGCAGGACTCCTTTTAAGACTATAAAGGACCCCGATGAGAACGGACTTGACAAGGTCGAGGCAATGAAGCAGAACTATTACAAGCTAAAACTTGACTGTCTTGTAATACTTGGCGGAAACGGAACACATAAGACAGCAAACCTTTTGAGACAGGAAGGACTAAATGTTATAACGCTTCCAAAGACAATAGATAATGATCTGTACGGAACAGATATGACATTCGGTTTTCAGTCTGCTGTCGATCTTGCAACTTCTGTCATAGACTGCATACATACAACAGCCGCTTCTCACGGCAGGGTATTTGTAATAGAGGTCATGGGACACAAAGTCGGATATCTTACGCTCAATGCCGGAATGGCCGGTGGAGCAGATATCATACTGATACCCGAGATACCGTTTGATATCGATAAGATCGCAAAGAAAGTTGAACAGAGACTTAAAGACGGAAACAGGTTCACAATCATAGCTGTAGCGGAAGGTGCCATCAGCAAGGAAGATGCCAAGCTTTCAAAGAAGGAATATCAGAAGAAGCTTGCCAACAGAAAACATCCTTCTGTATCTTACGAGGTCGCAGACCTTATACAGCAAAAGACCGGTCAGGAAGTCAGGGTCACGGTACCCGGACATATGCAAAGAGGAGGAAGCCCGTGTCCTTATGACAGAGTGTTTGCCAGCAGGCTCGGCGCTGAAGCAGGCAAGCTGATCCTTGAGGACGAATACGGTTTCATGGTCGGATATAAAAACAGAGAGATCGTAAAGGTCCCGCTTGAAGATGTGGCCGGAAAACTAAAGATGCTCGATCCCGATGCGGCGATCATCAAGGAAGCAAAGATGCTCGGAATAAGCTTCGGTGATTAGAAAGATTTAATATGTCATATGTAGCACTATACAGAAAATTCAGACCTGATACCTTTGATGAAGTCAAGGGACAGGACCATATAGTAACGACCCTGAAAAACCAGATAGTATCGGGACGTATCGGTCACGCGTACTTGTTTTGCGGAACAAGGGGGACTGGAAAGACATCCATTGCAAAGCTTTTTGCAAAGACCGTAAACTGCGAGCATCCCGTTAACGGAAGTCCGTGCGGAGAATGTGATTCCTGCAAGAGGATAGCAGCCGGAGCGAGCATGGATGTAGTCGAGATGGATGCAGCATCCAATAACGGTGTTGAAGATGTCAGAAACATCATTGAGGCTGTCTCATATTCTCCCTCGGAGGGCAAGTACAGGGTATATATCATAGACGAGGTTCATATGCTGTCTACCAATGCCTTCAATGCATTGTTAAAGACGCTTGAGGAACCTCCGTCTTATTGTATATTCATATTGGCAACGACCGAGGTCCATAAGATACCGATAACGATACTCTCCAGATGCCAGCGCTATGATTTCAAGCGTATTTCCATAGATACCATAGCGGACAGACTTGAAGAGATAATGGCAAGAGAGAACATAGATGTCGAACCAAAGGCTTTAAGATATATAGCAAAGACAGCTGACGGCTCTATGAGAGATGCACTGTCACTGCTTGATCAGTGCATAGCGTTTCATTACGGCAAGACTCTTACCTACGACAATGCTCTTGATGTTTTAGGCGCTGTTGATACAGAGGTATTCAGCAGGCTTTTAAGACATATACTTGGCAGAGATGTGACCGGGTGCATAAAGGTACTTGAGGAGATCGTGATCCAGGGAAGAGAGCTCACTCAGTTTGTTACAGATTTCACATGGTATTTAAGAAATCTTCTCATCGTTAAGACATCGGACAATGCAGCGGAAGTATTAGATGTATCAAATGACAGCAGAAACCGTCTCAAGCAGGAGGCGGATATGTGCGAAACCGATATGATCATGCGTTATATCAGGATCTTTTCTGAACTGTCTTCTGATATTAGATATGCTGCCCAGAAAAGAATACTGACGGAGATAGCTCTTATAAAGCTGTGCAGACCGCAGATGGAAAACAGGGACGATACCGTTTTAGACAGGATCAGAAATCTGGAAGAACAGGTTGAAAAGGGTATTGCCTATGCTCCGCAGATAAATGCAACAAGTGCATCTGATCAGGCTCCTGCAGCGGCTGAAAAAGCAAAGCTTCCGGATGCGCTGCCTGAGGATATACAGAATGTTGTCAACAGATGGCGCCAGATAGTAGGCAACTTTGAAGGGCTAGACAAGAATCTCATGACAAAGGTATCCGTATCGCTATCAGCAGATAATAAGCTGCTGATACTCATCCCTTGTGATGAACCTGCATGCGACAGACTGCTTAACGATCAGGTAAAGGAAAACATAAAGAGGATAATAAGCGATTCGATAGATAAAGAGATAGAGATAGAGGTACAGAAAGCCGGGAACAAGGCTGAGATAGATTCGATATATCCCGATATACTGAAGATGGCGGGAATAAATACAAACATAATCGAGGAGGATTAGACTATATGGCAAAAAGAGGCGGATTTCCGGGCGGAATGGGCATGCCCGGCAATATGAACAATCTGATGAAGCAGGCACAGCGTATGCAGCGTCAGATGGAGGAAAGCCAGAAGAATCTGGAAGAAAGTGAATTCAGTGCCAAAGCCGGCGGCGGAGCAGTAGAAGTAGTAGTGACCGGCAAAAAGACGATAAAGAGTCTGGTACTTGACAAGGATATCGTGGATCCCGATGATGTTGAGACTCTTCAGGAGAGCATTATAGCAGCGATAAATGAAGCTTTTGCGCAGGTTGATGAAGCAAATGAATCCGCTATGAGCAAGATGACAGGCGGACTAGGCGGACTCGGAGGTTTCGGCTTTTAATGGACCTCTACAGCGGACCTATCAATAAGTTAATAAGTGAACTCAGCACTCTCCCGGGAATAGGAGAGAAATCTGCCGGAAGGTTAGCGTTTCACCTGATCAATCTTCCAAAAGCAAGGGTTGAGCGACTTGCAAATACGATCATAGAAGCAAAGAGCACCGTTCGTTACTGCAAGGAATGCTTTACATTAACGGACAGCGATATCTGTCCGGTATGTTCGAATGAAAACAGAGATCATTCGACGATCATGGTGGTGGAAAATGTCAGGGATCTGGCTGCATATGAGAAGACGGGCAAGTATGACGGGGTTTATCATGTACTGCACGGAGCCATCTCTCCCATGATAGGTGTCGGTCCCGGAGATATAAAGCTGAAGGAACTGATAGAGCGTCTTAAGGGAGATGATGTCAAGGAAGTTATCATAGCGACCAATTCCAGTCTCGAAGGAGAGACGACAGCTATGTACATCAGCAAACTCATTAAGCCGTCAGGTGTAAAGGTAACAAGGATAGCCAGCGGCGTGCCGGTCGGAGGTGATCTTGAGTGCATTGATGAGGTGACACTGCTAAGAGCTTTAGAAGGAAGAATAGAAGTCTGATAATACAAAATGCAGGGAGGTAAACAATGAAGACAAATATATTCGGAAAAACAGCACAGGGAAAAGATGTAACAGAATATGTGATAGAAAACAAAAACGGTATGGCTATACATCTTCTTGATTTCGGTGCGATCCTTCACAGGATCTACATCCCTGACAAGGACGGTTCAAAGAAAGATGTTGCACTTACGTGTCCCAATATGGAAGTATATGCGATAAACGACACATATCTTGGCTCTACCATAGCACCCAATGCCAATCGTATTGGCAAGGCAAAGCTTAAGATAGATAACGTTGAATACAGCATGGAAGTCAATGACGGAGAAAACAATCTCCATACCGCATTTGATACAGGTATGAACAAGAGACTGTGGAAAGCAGAGGCCTTTGATGATTCTGTAAAGTTTTCTGCTACGCTTTCTGACGGCGAGTACGGTCTTCCCGGAGACAGAGAGCTTTCAGTTACATATACATTGACAGATGATAACGAGATAAAGATAGACTACAGCGGGACAAGTAACAAGAATACGATAATCAACATGACCAATCATACATATTTCAACCTTAAAGGTCATGGAAACGGAGATATCCTTGATCATGAGCTGTGGCTTAACGCAAAGACATTTACCATGCCCGATGACGGCGGTATCCCCACAGGAGAGATCGCATCCGTTGAAGGAACACCTCTTGACTTTACAAAAATGAAGCCCATAAGAAGGGATAATGATATAACAAATCCCATCATGGCTTTAGTAAACGGATATGATCATAACTACTGCATCGATGACTGGACAGGAAAGATAAAGAAAGTAGCCGAAGTAAAGGAGCCGGACAGCTTAGTTGTCATGGAGGTATACAGTGATCTCCCCGGCATTCAGTTCTATTCCGGAAACTACGTGAAGGATACTGCAGGCAAGGATGGAAAGGTATATCAGAAGAATTACGGCTTATGCCTTGAGACACAGTACTATCCGGATCATATAAATCATAAGGAATTCCCTCAGGCTGTTTTCGGTCCTGACAGGGAATACAAGACTACTACGATATATAAGTTCATCTTTTAAGGTATCATAATGGCAACAATAAGCAGATTCCCCGGCAGGGAAGAAGATTCGGACCGGGACAATATGAATTTTTCGCAGAAACTGCACCTCCACAAGCTCAGAAATCTTGTGGTGGTGCTAGTTTGCGTTTCAGTCATTGTCGTTCTGGCTACGGTTCTTCTTGTGTATTACAAGAATCAGCTTTATACAAAGATCACTGTCACAAATTCCATAGAACGTGTGAGCATAGAGACAAATTCCTATGTAAATAATTACGGAAGCATCATCGTATACAGCAAGGATGGTGTCAGCTGCATCAATGAAAAGGGTTCTGTCATATGGAACATGACCTACGAGATGCAGAATCCGATTTTGAAGAGAAGTTCGGAATATGTAGGAGTGGGAGATTATGACGGACATAAGATATATGTAGTCGACAGCGTGGGAACCGTTTATGAGATAGATACTACCCTTCCATTAAGAGACTTCAGTGTTTCAAAAGAAGGACTTGTTGCTGCAATACTTGAGGATTCGGCTAACTCATGGGTGAACGTATATAATGTCAAAGGTGAGAAGATCGTTGAGATAAAGGCAACGATGTCAAAGACCGGTTATCCGCTCTGTGTTGCCATCTCGGGTGAAGTCATGGCAGTCAGTTATCTGCATGTGGACAGCGATGTGATGAAGAGCGGAGTTACATTCTATAACTTCGGCGGAGTCGGAGAGAATGTGACAGACAGGATAGTAAGCAGCTACGAGTATCCGGACGCTGTTGTACCGACGCTTGACTTTATGGATTCTGATACACTCATGGCTCTTGCGGATAACAGACTCATGTTCTATGAAGGATCAAAGATACCAAAGAGCACAGCGGACATACTGTTTGCCGAGAGTGTTCTGGGAGTATATTACGGAAAGACACATGTCTGTCTTGTTAGCTATGATTCTTCCGGTGAAGACAAGTACAAGATGGATATATATGATACAAAGGGGAGGAAAACGGGTTCTTACAGATACAACATGGATTTCAAGGATATAGTGGTCGGAAACGGCCAGGTCCTTATATATAATGAGAACGAATGCATAATGGTGGATGCAGACGGTACAGAAAAATACAACAACAAGTTTGAAAGTCCCGTATTGTTTGTTGCCACAACCGAATCCGCAAAGAGGTATCTATTTGTAAGACAGGCATCAATAGATGTCGTAAAGTTTGAATAGTAATGAGTATAAACATTAGCGTTACAATGGCTGTCACTGTGCTGATAGCTTTACTGGGATTATATATAGGAGCAAAAAAGGGACTGGCTGACAGCATAGCAGTCTTTGTTGCCCTGGCAGTCGCGATCATAATGCTGGGGATATTCTTAAGGATATTTGCTTCATATTCCAAAGGCGATACAAAACAGACTATCATTTCTGTTGTCATATTGATAATACTGGGGATCGTATACAGCATCCTAAAGGTTGTGACAAAATCTGTAAAAGCCATAGCGGAGCTTCCGATACTCGGATTTGTCGATAAGTTTTTGGGCGCTGTACTGGGAGTGGCACTCGCACTGATCATCTTTCATGCCGTAACTGCAGCTGCGCAGATGGGCTATCTTGGAAAGATCGGAGATATCATCAACAAGGACGTGGCTGAAAGCGAGCTTCTAACATATTTAAAAAAGCTGGATCTGATCGAGCTGATAATGGGACTTAAGGATACAGTCTCGGATAAACTTTCACAGGTATAGAGAATTTGAAGGAATGAGGATTCAAATGAATTACGAGATCATTGGAATAATCGCAACATCTTTTATAGTACTGGCATTTACAAGAAACGGAGAAAAACAGATAAGGATACTGGATCTTGTCGGAGCCATGCTCTTTGTGGTATACGGTGCGCTGATACATTCATTCAGCACCATACTTCTAAACGGCATTCTGATAGGTGTGCAGGTTTTCAAACTGTACAGGATGAAAAATGATGTGACTGCAACTGAAGAATAAAGAAAGACAGAGGGCAAAAGCCCTCTGTTTTTTATTTAGTCCTTTATCATGGCTTGTGCTATATTTCTTACAAGTGCAAACAGCAGACCGGCAATAGCCCAGATAACCCAAGTGAAATGCCAGCCGTTTGTCAAAAAACTGGTGACAAGATATATTATTACGATCATTATCCAGTACGAGCTTGAAAGAGCGTCAAGCTTCTTGTTCTTGCGTTTCATATTAGGCGTGTAGTCATCAGTCTGAAGAAGAATCTTGTATGAGCTGTATACTGCACAAACTGAAATGAAAAGATAAACTGCTATACCTACAAGTATGAGTGTCAGACATACCATACATATGATTACTATATTAGGAGCTTCCATCACAGATGTGATCACAAGAGGAACTGCAGACAATACACATAACAAAACTCCGAGCGTAAGAGCTTTCGTATTTGAAGCTTCGTATTCAGCCAGACGGTCTTTTGCCATGCCGTCTACACCATAAGCTGTTTCAAAAGCCTCTTCTTCCAAGAATTTATACTTCATAAGCTTTCCGCTGTTTATAACAAATGAATAAATTGCCGCTCCGATCTGGATAAACATACATAACAGACCTATGACTGTTGCAGCTTTTTCCGTCAGTATGTCAGGGTAGCTTGAGGAAATACCGGCAAGTAAAACCAGGATGACAGGACATGTTATCATAAGGAAAACTCCGATGCCGATCTTTGGCAGAATCTTTTTTCTTAATGATATAAATTCAGAAGCTTCCTCAAGGGTAACCTTTCTCAGTGAAGTATCTGAGTCATCATCTACGCACTTAAGTTCTGAATTGCCTTCAGGCTCGATTTCATCCTTTAATAAGTAATCGGTGCTCACACCGAATATCTCAGCCATTTTTAGTATCTTTTGAAGATCCGGTACGCTTTGAGCTCCTTCCCATTTGGAAACAGACTGCCTTGAGACATTTAGCATATCTGCAAGCTCTTCCTGTGACCAACCGTTTTTCTTTCTTTCATTAATGATCTTGTCAGCTAAAATCATATTCTCCTCCTTTTAGGTAAATTCGATTGAATAGTTTCTGTTCGAACAACTTGAATATAACAATTTTGGCAGTTGCACACCATAAAGTCAGCCTTTCAATCTGTCAACCGCCGGTTGCAAACAGTAAAAATCAGCGATATTTCACCCAAAAGAATTATAACATGAGAAAACTTTAAAAAGTTGTTGAATTTGTTATCTATAAATGCTATTATAAAAACCCACCCCTTTTATATAGAAAAAAGGGGAAAAAGGTCTTGACTAAGGCACAACCGCATGATAATATATCAGAGTTGCGTCTAATGACAAAACAAAAATGAACTTTGACAAATAAACAGCAATGCAACCCTGAAAATTCCAAAAAA
>CADAPR010000002.1 GCA_902789785.1 uncultured Lachnospiraceae bacterium | reverse complement strand
GCGTATGGCTGCAAAAAAAGGCATTAGTAAAGCGATGAGATTTCTGCTGATACTTATCAGCACGATAATGATTGCTGTGACATTTTTATCTGCATATATATTTGTAGAAGATTCTACAATGCTCGTCGACTATGGCGATTATAAGGGAAGCTTCTTTTTACCTTTCTTTGAGAGGGATGAGGTAAGTTATGAAGATTCGGAGCTCTTTAATCTGATTTTTGAGAGATGCGTTGACGATCTTGTGCGTATGGCTGTGATCAAGAATCAGATGGAAACAGATGGTTCGTATGATCCTAAAAAAGTTATAGATATAACTGCATATGCGAATCGAAACAGGGTAGCATATGATAAAAATCTTACAGCGCAATACTATCTTGATGATCTTATAAACTGGGGTAACAAAGGAATTGAGTATAAGACGGTTTCAGCCGCAACTCTTCCTTTTGAAGTTGATACAGATGAGGTTACAATAGCTGTAGCCAGATACAAAAGTACAGAAAACAAAGATCTGATCAGTTATGCATCCAATATGGATGAATACAATGAACTTTTAAATAATCTTATCGCAACTTCTTCTGCATTGTTTTCAAATTATCAGGAATATGTAAAATTCAATGACAGATACGGTGTCGGTAAGACCAATATGCTCTACTGTATCCAGATGTACAACGATGGTAAACTTGTCAGATTTACAAACATGGAAGTTATAAGCAGCAAGCACAAAGTCGATGAGATAACCGGTCTGTTTAAAAAGCAGCTTAAATATCTATATTTCAATCCAGATAAAATGACTATGGTCAGCAATACAGATATTAATGCTCTCAAAATGCAGGGTATTATAAATAATTACAGTTACGCATTCAGTGATAATTCAAGAATCTGGATCGGTTTTGACAACATGTATGCTGCTGATGACGGTTTTGCACAGGGCAAAAGATATTACGATTCAAAATCAGCAAATTCAAATGGAATAACCCTTATTGTTATTATATGGATATCATTTTTTGCTTACTTAAGCCTTTTTGTATATCTGATCATTAAAGAAGGAAGAGTATATGTAAAAAAGGACGAAGAGAATGTCAATACTGAAGAAGTCAGATTAAAGAAGATCGATCACATGCCAATAGAATTCTTGGCTGTGTTGGCATTTGGTATAGTTCTAATGGACTGTATTATCGGCGCATACGTGATCAGATACAGTAAAAACCATGTATTTGACGGCATTCTTGTATATGGAATAATCGTACTCGCAGCAATAGTTTTGAATTATACATTCATGCCTATGGTTCTTTGCATTGTAAGAAAGATCAAAGCTAAGAATCTTATGGAAAACAGTTGTATCAAATGGCTAATAAGTTGCATAAGAAAAGGTACAATAGAAGCCTATGATAACGGTCATGCCATTATTAGAACTTGGATACCATATATACTGTTTCTTTTGATAAATCTGATCTGTATAATCCTATCACCCATAGGATTGATCGTTGCTGCAGTATTTGATCTTTTAGTAGGCGTGTATCTATACAGGAACAATAAAGAAAGACAGGAGATAGTTAAGAGCATCAATATCATAAGTGAATCTGATATTAAGCACCAGATGAATACCGAAAAGATGCATGGAGACAATCTTGAACTTGCCAATGCTGTTAACAATATCGGAAACGGTATCAGAAAAGCTGTTGAAACTTCCATGAAAGATGAAAAGATGAAGGCGGATCTTATAACAAATGTTTCCCATGATATCAAAACTCCGCTTACATCGATTATTAACTATGTGGATCTTTTAAAGCGCGAAAACATACCGGATGAAAAGATAAGCGGATATATCGATATACTTGATCAGAAGAGTCAGAGATTAAAACAGCTCACTGATGATCTTGTTGAGGCATCTAAGATAAGCTCCGGAAACATTGTTCTAAACTTTGAGCGGATAAATATTGTTGAACTTATAAATCAATCCATTGGTGAATATGAAGATAAATTTGCAGATCATGGCTTAAAATGCAGATTTACTCCACCTTCAAATCAGATTTATATAAGCGTCGACAGTAAAAGCATGTTTAGGATAATCGACAACCTTTATAACAACATTTACAAATATGCCCTACAGGGTACGAGAGTATATATCGATATAGAACAATTCGGTGTTGAAGGAGCCCAGAGAGTGCAGCTTTCAGTTAAGAATATTTCTGAAAATCAGCTAAACATGTCAGCTCAGGAGCTTGTCGAAAGATTTAAGCAGGGTGACGAATCAAGAAAGAGCGAAGGATCCGGTCTTGGACTTTCGATTGCTAAGAGCTTGACTGAAGCCATGAATGGACAGTTTGATATTTTCCTCGATGGAGATCTGTTCAAGGTTATCCTTACTTTTCCTTGCATACCCTGATTTGTCATACAAAAGGGTTATATGATATAATTATTCATTATGATGGACAGGGAAAAGAGAAGAAACGTCATAAAGAAAATAGTAAGATTTTGGCTTAAACATGAACTTGCTATAGCCATTGGATTAGTTGCTATATTTATATGTACAGCTATTACCGTTTTATATGTTTGCTTCGCTGACAGAAAAACGGTTACTGAAACGGTTTCTTCACAACAGGATTACTCTAGTATCTTTGATACTGATGAATCCGGACAGATAGTCAAAAATACAAGAAAAAACAGGACAGTCGTTACTAGTACAACTCCAAGCGGAGAAGTGATTGAAGAAGAGTATAAGACTATCTTAGAATATAATGCAAATACCAAACCCGGCTACATGAACAACTGTATCTTCTTGGGAGATTCTAGAACAGTTGCGATGGTTAGTTACGGGTTTGTTTCAGATGAAAACGTTCTCGCTAAGGTTGGAATAAGCCATACAAGTGTATTATCATCCACATTCATGCAAAACAGCGGAAAGCAGTACACGATCGAGTCATATCTTAAATCACATAAAGCACCAGTAATATACATTAATTACGGTGTTAACGGCATGAATGGTATTTCCGAAGAAAAATACGAAAAAGCCTATAAAGAAGTTGTAGAGAAGATTATGGATCTTGCTCCGGAGAGTGAGATAGTTTTAATGGCTATCTGGCCTGTTGATGATAACGGACCTTACAAAGGTAACGTTAAAAACGAATGGATAGATAAATATAATGATTTCCTTAAGACTCTAGCTGAGTATGAAGGTATATTCTATCTTGATGTCGATTCTGTTTTAAAAGGCAATGATGGGCAGATCAAAGGTGAGTACGATGCAGGGGATGGTCTGCACTATAGAGCATGCGCTTATACAACAATACTTGAATACGTCATTCATCATCCAGTTAAAGGTGTTTCCGATGATGGTGAATTCATAGTTAAATATGTTAAGCCTACCGGTGATTTCAAGAAAATGATGAAAGAAACGACTGCACTTCCTGCTAATGTTCAGGTTGTTGAGCCTGAAGAGCTTAACCAGGAACAGCCTCAACAAGAGGAGTTAATCACTCCTTCACCTACTCCTGAAAGAGAGAAGAAAGAAGAACCGGTTATTCAGCCGAAACCGACACCAACACCGACGCCAACACCAACACCTGAAGTGTCACAACCTACACCAACACCTATACCTAGTCCAGAGAATCAGCCAGAACCTTCTCCAAGTCCTAAACAGGAGGAGCCGCAAAGCGGAGATCAAACTGATACAGGTGAAGACGTAACCCCTTCAATAACACCAACATCTAATGCAGATGTAACGCCTACAAATTCTTCGAGTGAGCAAACTGAAACTTCAGAAGGTTCAGATACTGACACAAGTAGTAATACAGGAACAAGCGACACAACTCCTTAGTATTTTTTGCAAGGAATGTAATTAACATGCTCTTTAATTCTTATATATTTATATTTATATTTCTTCCTATCACTTTACTTGGGTGGTACGGATTAAACAGATTACATGCTTACAAGATTTCTCTTTTATTTCTTGTAGGCATGTCTTTATGGTTTTACGGATATTTTAATCCTAAATACCTTCTAATCATTCTATCCAGTGTATTTGTAAATTATGGCCTGAGTTTTATTTATGAAAAGTTTGGATCAAAAGCAGCAAAGGTTATTTGGCTTCTATTTGGACTGGGATTTAACCTTGGTATTTTGTTTTATTTTAAATACTTTGATTTCTTCATTGAGAATATCAATTCAGTATTTAAGAGCGATTTTAATCTGAGACATATATTATTGCCACTTGGAATCAGTTTTTTTACATTCCAGCAGATATCATTTATTGTTGACAGATACAGAGGAAAGGCCAAGCATTATGATCTTTTGAATTACGCTGCATTTGTTACATTCTTTCCTCAGCTTGTTGCCGGTCCTATAGTTTTATACGATGAGGTCATGCCTCAGTTTGAAGATTTAAAAAAGAGAGAGTTTAATACGGAAAGCTTTACAAAGGGGCTATGGATTTTTTCTATCGGTCTTGGTAAAAAAGTTCTATTAGCTGATGTACTTGCACATGTTGTTAACTATGGATTTGACAATGCTGTTTTTCTTGATTCAATTTCTACATTTATTGTAGGGCTGTTTTATGCATTTGAGCTTTACTTCGATTTTAGCGGATATAGTGACATGGCAATAGGTCTTGGAATGATGTTCAATATATTCCTTCCTCAAAACTTTAACTCACCATATAAGGCATGCAGCATGAAGCAGTTATGGCAAGGCTGGCATATTACACTTTCTCGCTTTTTTGTTAATTATGTTTATATTCCAATGGGCGGAAGCAGAAAAGGTAAGGTTAGAGCATTATTTAATGTATTCTTCATTTTCATGTTAAGCGGATTATGGCATGGTGCAGCGTGGACATTTGTTGTGTGGGGTATCATACAGGGGCTCGCTCTAGTATGGGATAATCTTTATATAATCGGTGTTAAGGGACAGGGAGGAAAACAGGATCCTAAAATAGGTATACCTAAGCTTTTAGGTCAGTTTATAACATTTAATTTTTTCCTCGGAACGCTTTTTGTATTCAGAGCAAATACTCTTAGTGATGCTGCATTAATGTTTAAGAATATTTTTTCATTTCATTATACAGGAAGCATCTCTAGGCTTTTACCTTACATGGACCTTCCGGAATTTTACTTTATTAAACAGATAGTTTCGCTCAAAGCTCCCGCTGTATTAAATTATATGTATGGTCTGATCATGATTCTATTAATTGCTGTTTCAATCTTTATAATCATGCAAAAAAACTCTCTGCAATTATTGAATGAAACTCAGACCAAAAAGAAATATATTTTTGCTGCGATAATTTTCTGCTGGTCAATTATTTCATTTTCTCAGGTCAGCACATTTATATATTTTAATTTCTAGATATGGATATTTCATTTAAGAAACTGTTAAAAAACTTCATACTTACTGTAATTATCATTCTACTCGCATGTATATTAATAGTGATAGTGGTAGACCCTTTTTTTCACTATCATAAGCCTATCCTCGGTCTCAAGGCTGTTCTTAGTGAGAAAGAGTACCAGTGCATCGGTACCATCAAAAACTTTGATTATGATGCTCTGATAGTCGGATCATCAGTATGTGAAAATTATAATAATCACTGGTTTGATGATAAGTTTGACTGTAACAGCATTAAAGCTGTCAGAAGCTATGGTGCTACAGCTGATCTTTGTTATTTTGTAAATGAAGCATATAAAGACCATAATCTTAAATATGTATTTTATAATATTGATCCGACTTCACTTGCTGCCAAGCCCTATCTTACATTTGAAGAAACCGGATGCCCCATGTATCTTTACGACAGCAATCCTTTGAATGACGTAGAATATCTTCTAAACAAGGACGTATTAATCGAAAAGATACCGTATATGATCACTAAATCCTTTATAGGTGAATACGATGAAGGTAATTCTTTTAACTGGGGCCAGTGGAAAGAATTTCATGCAGATATGGTCACTGGATTATATATACGCTCACATTCAATCAAGGAAATGAAGGATGATAACTTCTATGAAGATGAATGTAATTCAAATATAGAAATGATTGAATCAATTGTATGTAAGCATCCAGAAACAAAATTTTATTTCTTTTATCCCCCATATTCATTCGTTTGGTGGGATGGAGTATATCGTGATGGTGATCTGAACGCCTATATACATAATATGAAACAGTGTACATTGCGTTTAATGAAGTATAGTAATGTTGAATTTTATAGTTTCATTACCGATGAAGAAATTGTTACCGATCTTGATAACTACATGGATGTACTTCATTTTTCACCTGATATAAATCATAGGATCGTAGAAAAGCTTGGCGGTAATGAATATGTAGTAGATTCTGAACATATAGAAGATATGGCTGATAATATGTATTCTTTTGCAATCAGGGTGGAGGACGAGTTGATAATTCCATATGTAGATATAATAAAGGTACAGCCGAATGATGATGAGGATTCTTGACTATTTACCTTTTAATAGGTAAAATTCGTTTTGAGATTTTTATATAAGGAGCTTGTAATGACAGATTTTAAAAAGATAGATAATTCAATTCCAGTTGCACCACTGGCTCTAGTCGTGCATGAATCTGCTGCTTCACTTGGTCGCGATGTTGACAGACTCATTGCCTCAAAAAGAAAAAGAGGTCGTGAACAGTTTGTCGAAAGCAATGTTATTGAGGGATATTCTAATAAATCATACATTGTTGATATGAAATGTACCAGATTTGGAACAGGTGAAGGAAAGGCAGTTTTTGATGAATCTGTTCGAGGAAAAGATGTTTTTATCCTTATTGATATATGTAATAATTCACTGACATATAAGATGAACGGTTTCATCAATCATATGTCTCCGGATGATCTTTATCAGGATTTAAAAAGAATAATCGGAGCAATTGCTGGAAAGGCAAAGAGAATAAATGTCATAATGCCGTTTTTATACGAAGGCAGACAGCATAAAAGGAACAGCAGAGAATCTCTTGATTGTGCTTTTATGCTCGATGAGCTTTATAACATGGGCATAGATAATTTTATAACTTTTGATGCACATGATCCAAGAGTGGCAAATTCAATACCTTTAAGCGGGTTTGATAATTATACGCCTCCTTATCAGTTTATCAAAGCTTTGCTCGGTGCAGAAGATGACCTGATAATAGATAAGGATCATCTTGTTGTTATTTCTCCTGACGAAGGAGCACTTGACAGAAGTGTTTATTTTGCCAATGTACTTGGTGTAAACACAGGTATGTTTTATAAAAGAAGAGATTACAGCAAGGTTGTAAACGGAAAGAATCCCATTGTAGCTCATGAATTCTTGGGTGATGATATAGATGGAAAAGATGTTATCGTAATGGATGATATGATCAGCTCTGGCGAAAGTATGCTCGATACTGCAAGGCAGCTTAAGGAAATGAACGCTAAGAGAGTGTTCATATGTTGTACATTCGGATTGTTTACAAATGGATTAAGGCTCTTTGATGAAGCATATGAGAAGTGTTATTTTGACAAAGTTGTAACAACTAATCTTAATTATTTCCCTCAGGAACTCAAAACTAAGCCTTATTATATTGAAGCTGATATGAGTGGATTTTTGGCGAACGTTGTAGATTTCATGAATCATGATGTCAGCATGAGCAATGTGCACACGCCGGCTGATAAGATACATGATGTGATCAACAGATACAATCAACGTCAGAATTATGATTTTGAAGATGCAGGAAAGAAAGATACCTGATGAAAAAAAGCAGGCACATAGTCGCAGAAGTCTTGCCCGGCAGCATAGCCGAAGAAATGGAAATAGTTGTCGGGGATGAGATTGTATCCATAAACGGTGAAGAAATCGAAGACATCTTCGACTATCAGTTTTTATGCGAAAATGAATATATAGAAGTTGGTATCAGAAAAGAATCCGGAGAAGATTGGATCCTTGAAATTGATAAAGATGAGGATGAAGATCTAGGTATAAAATTTGAAAATGGACTTATGGACGATTACCACAGTTGTTCAAATAAATGCATTTTCTGTTTTATCGACCAAATGCCTCCGGGGATGAGAAAGACTTTGTATTTTAAAGATGATGACGCTAGGTTATCTTTTTTGCAGGGAAACTATGTCACTCTTACTAACATGAGTGAAAAGGATATAGAAAGGATTATAAAATACAATCTTTCACCAATAAACATATCATTTCATACAACAAATCCTGAGCTTCGATGTATGATGCTAAATAACAGATTTGCCGGCAAAGCTTTAGAAAAAGCTAAAAGATTCTATGAAGCCGGACTTGTTATGAATGGACAGATTGTTTTATGCAAAGGTGTTAATGATAAAGATGAACTAGAAAGAACAATAAGTGATCTTTATGAATACCTTCCGTATCTTCAAAGTGTTTCAATCGTTCCTGTAGGAGTTACTAAATATAGAGATGGTCTGTATAAGATGGATGCATGGGAAAAGGAAGATGCTGAATATCTTATTGATCAGGTTGAAAAATGGCAGAAGAAGGCATATGCGCAATATGGCCTTCATTTTGTTCATGCTAGCGATGAATGGTATATAAATGCTAATAGGCAATTGCCTGAAGCAGAAAGATACGACGGGTATCTGCAAATCGCCAATGGCGTAGGCACAATGCGTTCTATGATCGATGAATTCGAGGAAGAACTCGATAATTTCAAGGAATTTAAAGAAAACGAAGAAAAAGTGACTGTTGTTTGCGGAGAACTTCCTTATGCCTACATAAAAATGATGGCAGATAAACTTATGAATGATCATCCTCATAAAGAAATAAATGTTGTCCCAGTTAAAAATCGTTTTTTTGGAGAAAGCATTACAGTAACAGGACTTTTGACTGGACAGGATATCGTTTATGCTCTTAAAGATATAAATCTTGGAAACAGAGTTTTATTGTCAGAAAACATACTAAAAGCTGATGAAGAAATCTTCCTTGATGATATGACACTTAATGAATTTAAAGAAGTTTTACAAGTAGATGTAAGTATTGTACAATCAAATGGATATGATTTTGTTGATTGTATATTAGAAAGTTAAGAAATATGAGTACCAGAAAAAGAAAACCCATAGTAGCAGTCGTGGGCAGACCTAATGTAGGTAAATCTACCCTGTTCAATGCGCTTGCTGGCGAAAGAATTGCAATTGTTCAGGATACACCCGGCATTACCAGAGACCGAATATATGCAGATATTACCTGGCTCGATATGCAATTTACACTGATTGATACCGGTGGAATCGAACCGGAGAGTTCAGACATCATCTTAAGCCAGATGAGAGATCAGGCTCAAATTGCGATGGACACAGCTGATGTTATTATATTCATGACCGATGTAAAGCAGGGACTTGTTGATGATGATATGAAAGTAGCAGACATGCTCAGAAGGTCTCATAAGCCGGTAGTTCTTGTTGTCAATAAAGTAGATAGCTTTGAAAAATTCATGAATGATACTTATGAGTTTTATAATCTCGGAATAGGAGAACCGGTGCCCATATCTGCGGCCAACAGACTTGGTATAGGAGATATGCTCGACGAAGTTGCAAAGCACTTTGACAAGAACATGACTGAAGAGATAGATGATGATAGACCAAGAGTTGCTATTATCGGAAAGCCCAATGTCGGAAAATCATCTCTAATAAATAAGATTATTGGCGAAAAAAGACTCATTGTTTCAGATATTGCCGGAACTACAAGAGATGCTATAGATACCCCTGTTAAGGCTTTTGGAAAAGAATATGTTTTTATTGATACCGCAGGTCTGAGACGAAAGAAAAATGTTAAAGAAGATTTAGAGAAATATATGATCGTAAGGACAGTTTCGGCCGTAGAAAGAGCTGATGTTGTTGTTCTTTTGATCGACGCAGATGAAGGGGTTACTGAACAGGATGCAAAAATAGCCGGTATTGCTCATGAAAGAGGCAAGGGATTTATCATTGCTGTAAACAAATGGGATCTTATTGAAAAGAATAACAGTACTGTCAACGAATTCTCAAAGAAAATAAGATCAACATTGAGTTTTATGCCTTACGCTGAGATTATGTACATATCAGCACTTACAGGGCAAAGAGTTCCAAAGCTTTTTGAAATGATAGATGCCGTAATCGAGAATTGTGCACTAAGAGTACAAACAGGTGTGTTGAACGAAATAGTTGCTGAAGCTACAGCGATGCAGCAACCACCTTCTGATAAGGGGAAACGCCTTAAGATCTTTTATGTAACTCAGGTTGCTGTTAAGCCTCCAACGTTTGTCATATTTGTAAATGACAAACAGCTGATGCATTTTTCCTATACAAGATATCTCGAAAACCAGATAAGAGATACCTTTGGATTTAAAGGTACACCTTTGAAATTTATAATAAGAGAACGAAAAGAGGATTAAATAATCTATGTTCAGGGCAATATGTTTGATTGTCGGTTATGCATTCGGCCTTATTCAGAGTGCTTATATATTTGGCAAATTGCACGGTGTCGATATACGAACCGTGGGAAGCGGTAATGCTGGAAGCACAAACGCGCTTAGGGCCTTCGGAACAAAGGCAGGATTTACCGTTTTATTCTGTGATGCTTTTAAGACTATGGCTGCAATCTGGATCATGAGACTTACATTAGGAAGAATGTATCCAGATATATTATCACTGATCATTTACTATACAGCAGTCGGTGTCATTTTGGGCCATAATTTTCCTTTTTATCTAGGTTTTAAAGGTGGCAAAGGCATGGCAGCTACTCTAGGATTGATCCTGTCGCTTTCGCCTTTCTGGTTTTTTTTGACGATGTTTTCTCTTTTTGTTGTCATATTTCTAACAACACACTATGTTTCATTAGGATGCATGTGTGCTTATGTACTTTTCGTTATTGAAACTTTTATATTTGGAAGCCACGGAATGCTTGGTAGTAATCTTTCACAGGCGCAATTGACTGAGCTTTATATAATTGCAATATTTTTGATGTGTCTTGCAATATTTCAACATAGAAAGAATGTAGTCAGGCTCATTAAAGGCAATGAAAGCAAAACATTCTTAAGTAAAAAAGGAAAAGAAAAATATAAAGCCGAGAAAGAGACAGCGGAGGTGTGACAATGGAAAAAATTGCAGTCATCGGAGCCGGAAGCTGGGGCATTGCTCTTGCACAATTACTTGCTCACAATAAACATGATGTAACTGTATGGTCAATTATCGAAGACGAAATCAATATGTTAAAGGAAAAGCATGAACATGTTGATAAACTTCCAGGTGTCAAGTTAGATGACACAATTAAATATACTACTGATCTTAAAGAAGCGATTGAAGGTAAAAAAGTACTGGTACTGGCTGTGCCCAGTCCTTTTACTAGAAGTACCGCATCTAAAATGAAGGAATTTGTAACTGAAGATCAGATAATCGTAAATGTAGCAAAAGGAATTGAAGAAGCGACTCTCATGACTCTTTCACAGGTAATAGAAGATGAAATAGAAAATGCTACAGTCTGCGTTTTATCCGGTCCCAGTCATGCTGAAGAAGTTGGAAGAGGCCTTCCTACAACCGTAGTTGTAGGTGCTAAGAAAAAAGAAGATGCTCAGTTTTTACAGAATATATTTATGAGCGAGGTATTCAGAGTATATATAAGTCCCGATATTCTCGGAATCGAACTCGGAGCTGCACTAAAGAACGTTGT
The DNA here is from genome assembly GCA_902789785.1 of uncultured Lachnospiraceae bacterium. Lineage (GTDB taxonomy): Bacteria > Bacillota > Clostridia > Lachnospirales > Lachnospiraceae > Colinaster. The sequence continues at coordinate 38,749 of CADAPR010000002.1, read as the reverse complement.
TGCTCTTGCAGCTGGAATAGCAGATGGGCTTGGCTTCGGAGATAATACTAAAGCTGCTCTTATAACTAGAGGTATAACAGAAATAGCCAGACTTGGTATGGCTATGGGCGGTAAATTCGAAACATTTTGCGGTCTTACCGGTATTGGAGATCTGATAGTGACATGCGCAAGCATGCATTCAAGAAATAGAAGAGCAGGTATACTTATAGGGCAGGGAAAGACCTATGAAGAAGCAATGGCCGAAGTAAAAATGGTCGTTGAAGGAGTATATTCAGCAAAAGCGGCTTTAAAACTTGCTCAGAAATATGATGTAAAACTTCCTATAATCGAGGAAGTAAATAAAGTTTTATTTGATGGTGTGAAAGCCAAAGATGCAATTGGTAATCTAATGCTTAGAGATAAAAAACTCGAGCACCCTGATGTAGAATGGAGCTAATATGGAATTAAATAATTCTTTTAAAGGCACAGGTGAATATGTAGCAAGCGAACAGCTGCTTTCGGCTGTTAATGTAGCAATAACTCTCCAAAAGCCGTTACTCATAAAAGGTGAACCTGGTACCGGAAAGACAATGCTTGCAGAAGCCGTTGCCAAATCTCTTGGTAAAAAACTTATTATCTGGAATATAAAATCAACCTCAAAAGCTCAAGAAGGATTGTATATGTATGATACTATCCAGCGACTATATGATGGTCAGTTTGGAGAAGAAGGCGTTGATGATATTGCAAGATATATAAAACTAGGAAAGCTCGGAGAGGCATTTGAGAGTGATGAACAAGTCATTCTCTTGATCGATGAAATCGATAAAGCGGATCTTGAATTTCCAAATGATCTTTTATGGGAACTTGATCAGATGGAATTTTATATACACGAGACCAAAAGAACCGTAAAAGCTAAGCACAGACCTATAGTAATAATAACAAGCAACGCAGAAAAAGAGCTCCCCGATGCATTTTTGAGAAGATGTATTTTTCATTACATAGATTTCCCCGAAGCAGATCTTATGGAGGAAATCGTAAAAGTTCACTTGCCAGATGTAGAAGAGAATCTTCTCAAACAGGCATTTGAAGTTTTTTACGATATCAGAGCTATGAAGGATGTAAGGAAGAAACCTTCTACATCTGAACTCATAGATTGGATAAATGTTTTACAGCTGGGCGGTATTAAAGCCGAGGAGATCAGAAAAAAACTTCCCTTTGTAGGTGTTATCGTTAAAAAGGATGAAGATTTAGAAACTGTTCGACAAAAGATGGTATAAATATGTTTACGAAGTTTTTCTATGACTTGCGTGATGCGGGGCTTAAAGTAACCTTCGCCGAGTTTCTTACATTACAAGAAGCTCTTGATAAGGGATTAGCCAACAATTCTGTTACAGATTTTTATTATCTGTGTCGCATGATATTAGTCAAAAGCGAAACTGAATACGATAAGTTCGACATGGTATTTGAGAACAACTTCAAGGGTACTCATTATGAGCCTGAAGTAGGCGCAAATATGTTAAAGTGGCTAGATAAATCCGAAATGGATGAATTCATAGCCGAGACAGAAAGACAATGGCTCAATCAAATGGAAGATCTTCAGATCGATAAAGATGATGTTGAAGAGAAATTCAGAGCAAGACTCAAAGACCAGGATAGCGAACATAATGGTGGTTCTCATTGGATTGGAACCATGGGTAAAACTAGTTTTGGTAACACCGGTGGAAACATCGGTGGTGTTCGTGTGGGTGGAAAAACAGGTTATCAGTCTGCCTTTGCTGTTATTGGAGCAAAAAAATACAGAGATTTTAGAGATGACAGAATAATCGATAATAGACAGTTTATGCAGGCTTTGAGAAAACTTCGACAGTTTTCAACAAAACTTGATATTCCTAAAACTGAACTTGATATTGACGCAACTATCGATAAGACTTGTAATAACGGTGGAATGCTGCAGATAGTTATGGAAAAGCCGAGGAAGAATTCCGTAAAGCTTCTACTTCTTATGGACAGTGGCGGTACTATGATACCGTATTCTAGTCTTATGAATGAGCTTTTCCAGTCAATCAATAAATCTAATCACTACAAGGACGTTAAAGTCTATTATTTCCACAATTGTATTTATAGCAAGCTTTATAATACTCCGGAGTGTGAGAATGGCGACTGGATAGATACTGAATGGATGTTCAGGAATCTAGACAGTGATTATAAAGTTATAATTGTGGGAGATGCAGCCATGGCTCCGGAGGAACTATACAGTGATTCAGGAAACTACAGAGGTCCCAATGGTGGTTTAAGCGGCTGGGACTGGCTGTTGCTCATGAAAAGACATTATAAAAAGATCGTATGGATGAATCCCAAGATGGCTATAGGTCATGCCCCCTGGAGAGAAGCCGAAACTGCAGTTAAGACATTATTTCCCATGTATAGATTGACAGTTGACGGACTTAATCAGGCTATGACGATGCTTATGACAGGAAAATGATACGTTCTTGTGAAAGGATATGAATTAAAATGGGAATATTTGAAGAATTAAAAGCAAGAGGTCTTCTTGCGCAACTTACAGATGAAGAAGGGATCAGAGAACTTATAAACAACGGTAAGGCTACTTTCTATATCGGCTTTGATCCTACAGCAGACAGTCTGCATGTTGGTCATTTCATGGCTCTTTGCCTTATGAAGAGACTTCAGATGGCAGGAAATAAACCGATAGCTCTTCTAGGCGGCGGAACAGGCATGATAGGAGATCCTTCCGGCAAGACAGATATGAGAAAAATGCTAACAAAGGAAGATATTAATCATAACATTGAATGCTTCAAAAAGCAGATGAGCAGATTTATCGACTTTTCAGAAGACAAAGCTATGCTTGTTAATAATGCTGACTGGCTACTTGATCTCAACTATGTAGACGTTCTTCGTGAAGTAGGACCTTACTTCTCTGTAACCAATATGTTACGTGCAGAGTGTTTCAAGCAACGTATGGACAGAGATGGCGGATTAACGTTCCTCGAATTCAACTACATGATCATGCAGAGTTACGATTTCTTAGAGCTCTACAGGAGATATGGCTGCAACCTTCAGTTTGGAGGAGATGATCAGTGGAGCAACATGCTCGGTGGCAGAGAACTAATACGAAAAAAACTCGGAAAAAATGATGCTGAAGCAATGACTATAACACTTTTGCTTAATTCAGAAGGCAAGAAGATGGGCAAGACAGTCAGCGGAGCAGTATGGCTTGATGCAAATAAAACTTCTCCATTTGATTTTTATCAGTACTGGAGAAATGTCGCTGATTCGGATGTATTAAAATGCATAAGAATGCTTACCTTCCTTCCTCTTGAACAGATAGATGAAATGGATAAATGGGAAGGCTCTCAGCTTAATCAGGCTAAAGAGATCCTAGCTTTTGAACTTACAAAGCTTGTACATGGTGAAGAAGAAGCTGTTAAAGCTCAGGATAGTGCAAGAGCCTTATTTTCCGGCGCAGGAACTCTTGAAATGCCAACAGCGATCATCACTGAAGATATGCTAAGAGACGGCGTTATTGATATACTAGGAATTCTTGCTAGTTCCGGTTTATGTGCATCAAGAAGCGAAGCCAGAAGGGCCGTAGAACAGGGTGGAGTAACTGTTGATGACGAAAAGATCACTGATATAAAGACCTGTTACGATCCAGAAAAGCTCAGTGGAGATGGTATCGTTGTTCGTCGTGGTAAAAAAAGCTATAAACGAGTAAAAATGTGATGAATTTTACTTATATGGTTAAAATTCTTAACAAATATTAAGGCAACTTAAGATTATGTTAATTCCATTTTATATTGCGAGAGTATATCATTAAGGCATGGAAGAAAGTTTTTCTCCGCCCAGAATATTCAATAGTTATTCATCTTGCAATTAAAATCTTTAATAAATCGTCGGTTTAGTGTATTGGTTCCCTACCAAGTATCGTAAGATACAAAGTTCGCATAAGCCGACGATTTATTTTGTCTCCAAAAATGTCTTGTATAAAAATACGATTTCAGATATACTAATAAAGGTTTGCGTTTAATAGCCAACAAAGAAAGGGAGTTTAAAATGAAAAGAAAAGTAGTAAGTACCTTAGCTGTTCTTTTGTGTTTTTGCATGTTGGGGGCATGCGGTAAAGAAGAAGCAACGGTAGAATATGTACAGCCTGAGATTGAAACAATCCCGACTGTAGAGGAAACAAAAGACGAAGAACCTGCTCAAGAAGAACATGTACGTAAAGAAGATGAACTTCCTGCAGGTATGTATTTTTCAGAATTGACTCATCTTCCTATTGATGAATCACTCAAAGATCAGAGACCTATCGCAGCAATGGTAGATAATGAAAAGACCGCTCTGGATCATTTCGGTATAAATGATGCAGATATCGTTTATGAGATCATGAACTCTACTCAGAATGACAGAATAACACGTCTCATGGTTATCATGAAAGACTGGGGAAAGATCGAACAGCTCGGTTCTATCAGATCAACAAGACCTACCAACATTCTTTTGGCAGCTGAATATAACGCTGTACTTTGCCATGACGGAGGTCCCTTCTATATTGATGCCTACTTCTCAAAAGAAGTATTCAAAGATCATTTCTCAGGAATCTTCTCTAGAGTTGACAACGGCAAGGCAAGAGAATTTACTGAGTACATAATGCCCGGAGATCTTGACAAAGCTTTTAAGAATTCAAAATTCTCTACAACATATACAGAATACTATCCTGGTGAGCACTTCAAGTTTGCTCCCAAAGCGGATCCGATAACTTTTGAAAGTGAAGAGAATGCGAAGGCTTGTACATTCATCGATCTTCCATTTAAGCACAACGGATCTGAACTTAAATATAACGAATCTGATAAGAAGTACTATTATTCAGAATACGGTGCTCCTCACAAAGACGGCAAGACCGGTGAAGTTCTTTGCTTTGATAATGTAATCATTCAGAGATGCACATTCTCTCAGCTTGACGATCATGGATATCTTATTTATAACGTTATAGATTCAGGAAAAGAAGGTTTCTACTGCACAAACGGCAAATGCATTCCGATCACATGGGCTAAAGGCGGCGAAGATAACTCTCTAACAAGATTCTATGACATGAATGGTGAAGAGATCGAGATCAACACAGGTAAGACATACATAACACTTATACCGAGTGACAGCTGGGATCAGCTAGTTATTAACTAAGAATAAAAGGCAACTGCATATGCGGTTGTCTTTTTTTATGGTAAAATGAACATGTCAATAAGAGAGGTATGGCATGGAAGACAATAAGAAATTAAAAACAATTTATATCGTTATTTGTATTTTTCTTTCTATAATCATCATATGGCTTTTAGTGGGTATGTTAAATAACAGGAATAAAACAGATAATGCATCTCTCAAAGACATTGTCGAAAAGCAGTCTGACAAAAAACTGTTTGATGACAGTCCTGTTGTCGAGGAAATAGTAACTGTCAATACTGAGATAATTAAAGACGGTCTAAAAGAGATGGGCACTTTAATAACCCAGGAATATTATTTTACCCAGGTTGAAGAATACAAGAGCACTGAAAGAGTCTGGATCTTTGATTCAAAAGCATCTTTTATATTCAGTTATGATGGTGTTGTTACTGCCGGAATAGACTGCAACGATATTGAAATAACCAAAGATGATGAAGCAAAGATAATTAACGTTAAAATACCGAAATCGAATATTATCGGGGTAAACATCGATCACGACAGTTTTAAGATATATGAAGAAAAAGAAGGTCTATGGAACAAACTTGATATGACTAAATACAATAACTCGATAATAGAATTCGAAAATGAAGCAAAAAACAAGGCAATTAATAAAGGTATTATCGATAAAGCAGATGAAAACGCTAAAACCCTCATCGAATCATTTATTAACTCATTAATAGAAGATAATGTGTATTCAATAGAATTTGTAATCAAATAAAGGTATCAATAATGAAAATATATAAATCAATAACAATAATCCTTTTACTTATCCTTATCTTATTGATTTCTATCACTAAGATAACTCCTGTGGCAACAAATCTGGATACTCATTCGCATACAATAGCTCAGATTGATGAAGAGATCGCAAGCGTTATGAAACTAGCAGCCGGCGCCACAGCAGCATCAGCTGCCATATCATTGTTACCGGATGACCAATGCACTCCTATAGCTGAACAGTTCGCTGAACTCGGTACTTATTTTGTTGTAGTACTCAGCGCACTTTATCTTGAGAAATATCTTGTAACAATAATTGGCTATGTATCATTTTGTGGTATGATCCCTCTAGCATGTATTATCGGTGGTATAGGATTATTTGCTCAAAGCCAGAAAATGAAGATATTGTCTTTGAAATTCGTAATTTTCGCTATTGCTCTTGAGTGTGTTATTCCTATAAGCGTAAAAACATCAGAGATAATATATAATAACTATAGCCAAACAATCGATCAGACTGTAGATAGCGCAAATGAACTTAGTATTGTAGATGAAGATCAGACTACGGTAGAAAGATTCATGTCATGGATTGAAAACGCCGCAGGTACTATTGTTGAATATGTAACAGGTCTACTCAGCAGATTTATCGAAGCTATCGCTGTTATGATAGTCACATCATGTCTGATTCCGATACTTGTAATCATATTCTTTATATTTTTGATGAAGATACTGTTTAATGTTGATATATCTACTTCAGATTTAAGAAGACTTATACCCGGTAAACATATATAGTCAATTTTAATCATATTTTGTTATACTAATGAGGAATTATAGGAGGATAATGTATGAACCCCATTTACGAAAAACTGCAAAAATGTCTCGAAAGTGTAAGAGCAAAAACAAACTTTGTTCCCAAAGTAGCGATTGTTCTTGGATCTGGCCTTGGTGATTATGCCAATGATATTAAGGTCGAATGCGAAATCGACTATCATGATATAGAAGGCTTCCCTGTTTCTACAGTTCCCGGACATGCCGGCAAATTTATTTTTGGTTACGTTGGCGAAGTTCCTGTAGTATGCATGAAGGGAAGAGTACATTATTACGAAGGATATCCTATCAGCGATGTTGTACTTCCTACAAGACTTATGAAACTCATGGGAGCTAAGGTTCTTTTCTTAACAAATGCTTCCGGCGGACTCAATACATCATTTTGCGCAGGTGATTTTATGATGCTAACAGATCATATAGCCTGCTTTGCACCAAATCCGTTAATAGGAGCTAATATAGATGAACTCGGAACCCGTTTTCCAGATATGAGTCATGTATATGACAAAGATCTTCGAGATATAATCGAATCAACTGCAAAAGAAAACAATATAAAGCTGCAAAAAGGTGTTTATGCACAACTTACCGGCCCTTCGTTTGAAAGTCCAGCAGAAATAAAGATGTTGCGAACACTCGGTGTTGATGCAGTCGGGATGTCTACAGTTGTTGAAGCCATCGCAGCAAATCATATGGGTATGAAGATATGCTGTATCTCATGTGTCTGCAACCTTGCCGCCGGTATGACTGATAATCCGCTAACACACGAAGAAGTGCAGGCTGCAGCTAATGAAGCTGCACCAAAGTTCAAAAAACTTTTGACTGAATCAGTAAAAAAATTTAATACTATACTTTAAATAAAGGGGAGAAATTAATGAATATCAGATTTTTCAATGCCAGAATACTTACAATGGTTGACGGCGAAGATATTTTTGAAGGCGAATTGTGGGTAAAAGGCAATAAAATTGCTTATATAGGTGAAGCAAAAGAAACAAAAGAATCTTGGGATAAGGAGATTGATTGTCAAAAGAACCTATTAATGCCTGGTTTTAAAAATGTACATACTCACAGTGGCATGACAGCTTTCAGATCACTTGCTGATGATCTTAATCTTCAAGACTGGCTAAATAACATGATCTTTCCACGAGAAGCTGTAATGACCGGTGAAGATGTCTACTGGCTTACTAAGCTTGCGATACTCGAATATCTTACAACAGGAGTTACACTTATCGCTGATATGTATCTTACTCCCGAAACTATTCTTGAAGCCTGTGACGAAATGGGTATGAGATGTGAGATGGTTTCAGGCCTTAATAAATTCGGACCTACTGTTGAGGTTATGGAGCATAGATACAATGACTTAAACGGCAAGTCTCCTTTAGTTGGCTTTAAAATGGGAGTGCATGCCGAGTATACATGTGACAAGTCTTTGCTGAAAGAGGTTTCAGAGCTCATACATCATTATAAGGCTCCTTTATATGTACATATGTCCGAGACAAAAACTGAAGTCGATGAATGCAGGATCAGATACAGCATGAGCCCTGTTGCCTTTTTTGACAGTTTGGGACTGTGGGATTTTGGCGGATGTATATATCACGGTGTCTGGTGCGATGATCACGATATGGAAATACTTAAAAAGAGAGGTGTATCTGTTGTCTCAAATCCTGGAAGTAACACAAAACTAGCAAGTGGAATAGCTCCTATATCAAAGTATTTGGAAAAAGGTATACTTGTTAGTCTAGGAACAGATGGACCAAGTTCAAACAACTGTCTTGATATGTTCAGGGAGATGTTTCTTGTTACCGGACTTGCAAAGCTTAAAGAGATGGATCCGAAAGCAGTTGCAGCTGACGAAGTCTTAAAAATGGCTTGTGTTAACGGTGCTTTAAGTCTGGATCATAAAGATTGCTCGGATCTTAGTGTAGGCAAATTTGCTGATATTATCATGATCGACCTTAAGCAGCCTAATATGCAACCTATTCTCAATATTCCGAAAAATATTGTCTACAGCGGTTCAAAGAGCAACATCAAGATGACAATGATAGACGGAAAGATCTTATATATGAACGGACAATTCTTAGAGGCTGATGCGGACATCATATACGAGAAATGTGCCGAGATAACCGAAAGGTTAAAGGATATTTAAATCGAAGATATGACACAGATAATCATTATCACTGTAGCTGCATTGCTTATATTTTTCGGGGCAGGTTACAGGAAAGAACAACTTGACAAGAAAGCTTATGAAGAAAAACTAAAAAAGGATTACGGCAAAGTTAATACAAGAAGACTTTCTTCAGAGGATTTAAAAAACATTAAAGGCTACACCAACTATCATATTCATGATGAAATGATAGATGATATAACCTGGAATGACCTCGATATGAATCTAATCTACTCTAAGATGAATTATTGCAAATCATCTGCCGGAGATGAATATCTGTATTATATTCTTAGGAATCCTAAAACAGCAAATTATAACTGGTCGGATAGTGAAAATAAGATCAATCATCTAAAAGAAGATTCTGCATATCGAAACAAGCTTTCAGTATGTCTTCATGACATAGGCAGAAGCAAAAATTACAGCATATACAGCTATATAGATAAGCTAGAAGAAGCCAAAAGGACTTCAGCGTTTATGACAATTGCGGGTGTACTGATGTATATTCCTGCAATTGCAATATGCTTTTTTAATCTCATAATCGGTATATCTTTAATATTTGTCTTAGCAATCTATAACATAGCTACATACTTTAAACAAAAGAGAATAATCGAACCTTATATTGTATGTTTTGAATATGTATTCAGAATTCTAAAAAATTGTGATTCGATCACTCAAGTCATCAAAACCGGTTCAGATATACTGAACGAAGAAATGACCGACTTGGTCAGTATATCGGATAGTTTTAGATCATTTAAAAGATTCTCGTCACTTGTAATAGGAGACCTTGGTAATAGTCCGGTTGGTGTGATTCTCGACTATATCAAGATGCTGACACATTTTGATCTGATTAAGTTTAACACTATGCTTGACCAGGTTAAGCTTCACAGCAAAGATATCGATAAGATAATTACTATAATCGGAAAGATCGATTGTTACATATCGATTGGTGAATATAGAACTTCGCTTTCACAATACAGTATACCGAAACTGAATGATTCTTTTACCGGTATTAAGATCAATGACGGATATCATCCATTATTGGATAATCCTGTTTCAAACAGTATTTATACTGATAAGTGTGTGCTTTTGACCGGTTCAAATGCATCTGGGAAATCTACATTTTTAAAAATGGTAGCTGTGAACGCACTCCTTTCTCAGACTATCCATACAAGCTGTTCAAAAGAATACGAGGCTCCTTATTTCAGTATTTACTCATCGCTCAGTTTAAAGGACAGCATAATAACAGGTGAGAGTTATTACATGGTAGAAATTAAAACTCTCAAGCGTATTATGGATGCATCTGATAACAAGAAGCATGTACTAGGTTTTGTTGATGAAGTCCTTCGGGGAACGAATACAACAGAAAGAATAGCCGCAAGTAGCGCTATACTTCGTAATCTTTCTGAAAAGGGTGTACTTGTATTTGCCGCTACCCATGATCTGGAATTGACTTCAATTCTTGATGACATCTATGATAATTATCATTTCGAAGAGGAAATGAAACATGATGATGTAACATTTCCTTATAAATTATCTGCCGGAAAAGCGACAAGTAGAAATGCGATCAAGCTTTTAGATATCCTCGGATATGATAAAAATATTATAAAAAAAGCAAATGAAATTGTAAAAAGTATGGAGGAACGTCGTTAATGAACGTAACATTATACAGCGATGGTTCATCTAGAGGTAATCCGGGACCGGGTGGCTACGGAACAATACTGGAATATATCGATTCAAAAGGGATTCTCCATTCTCGCGAATACAGTGAAGGCTTTCCGGAAACAACAAATAACAGAATGGAGCTTTTAGGAGTAATTACCGGCCTCGAAGCTCTCACCAAGCCATGCAAAGTTGAAGTTATAACCGATTCTAAATATGTAGCAGACGCCTTCAATAAACACTGGGTTGAAGGATGGATAAAAAAAGATTGGAGACGAGGAAAGAGTGATGAAGTAAAAAACATCGATCTGTGGCTAAGATTATTAAACGCCATGAATCCTCATCAGGTTAGCTTTACATGGGTAAAGGGGCATGCAGGGCATCCTCAGAATGAAAGATGTGACAAGCTTGCTACTTCAGCGGCGGATAGTATCGTTAAAGATATATAGCAATGTTGAAAAAATCCAGTTGAGATGTTATTATATATTAGATCTTTAACAAGGAGTATAAGTATGAATAATCTTATATTGTTTACTAATGCATTTTTATCATATCTAGTTCTTTTTATGGTATTTGGAGCACTTATTGTTATTGCTGTTTTTGCTGGAATAAAAGTAAGAAAGAACAAAAACAAGAAAGAAGAAATCGAAAATTCAGCTAAAAACCTTGAAGCTAATGCAGTTAGCAAGGAAAACATCGCATAGTTTATTAAAAAGACGTTCATAACGAACGTCTTTTTTAGAATCATCGTGAGGATGTCATGGCAAAAGGGATAAATCAAAAGTTAAAACTTCTGTATATTGTAAAGATTCTAGAAAAAAAGACCGACGAAGATCATCCTATGAGTACAAAACAACTGATAGATGAACTTGCCAAATATGAGATTGGAGCAGAGCGAAAGAGCATCTACGATGATATAGCCCAGCTCATTGAGTTCGGATATGATATAGTTGCCAATAAATCCAAGAAAGATGGCGGATATTACATGGCAAGCAGACATTTCGAGCTGTCTGAACTGAAATTGCTCGTAGACAGTATCCAGGCATCCAAGTTCATCACTGTCAAAAAAAGCCGCGAGCTCATTGCAAAAATCGAGGATATGGTTTCAGAATTCGATGAAGCTCAGCTAAAAAGAGATATATTTGTTCAAAACAGGGTAAAAACCGATAATGAAAGCATTTATTATGTCGTCAATGATATTTATAATGCAATGCAGAACAACAAACAGATTTCATTTAAATATCTGGAATGGACACCTCAAAAAGTAAAAATAGCAAGACACGAGGGACAGTTATATATCGTCAGCCCATTCGCGCTTACCTTTAAAGATGAGAATTATTACATGATAGCCTATGATTCAAAGTCTCAGAAAATAAAGCATTACAGAGTTGACAAAATAAAAGATGTAAGTCTTTTGAATGAATCCAGGTGTGGAAATGATCTGTTTGAGAAATTCGATGTTGCCAGTTATGCCAACAGATCTTTTGGTATGTATGGCGGTGAAGTAAAGACAATAGTATTACGTGTTCCAAAAGAATCGATCGGAATACTTATCGATAGATTTGGTACAGATATAAACATCAGAGAAGATAAAGGTGATTGTCTAGTACGAACATCTGTTGCTGTATCAAACCAGTTCTTCGGGTGGATAACATCGCTTGGCGGCGCGGTACTCATAGATTTTCCTCAGGATGTGAGAGACTCTTACTCAACATTTTTGGAGACGATCATGAATAAACAAAAAAATTACAGATAGTTCTTTTCTGAAAGAGGTGACAAAAATCACCTCTTTTTTTTGTACATTATGTCAATTCAAATCCGTTGACACAATATGTAGGAGTATTTTATAATGTGATACAAGATATAGACAGCCAGACAAAGATGTCAACTATATGATGTACTTTGTTCGGCTTGATTTGCGTTTTTTGTGAGGAGAAAGAAATGAGTGTAGTGGTGGAATCTGTTAAAGAATTGGATGATAACTATTACGGCGAAAAATATATGCCGAAACGACATGTTGTTGTTATCAAAAAAGACGGGAGCTATGAAGAATTTAACGTCCAGAAAGTCGTTAATGCAGTAGGAAAGAGCGCCTACAGAGCATTAACAAAGTTTTCTGAAGAAGAAAAGGGACAGATATGCCAGTATGTCTGTGATAAAGTTGACGAACTCGAGGCTGACGAGATACCGATCCCGGTTATGCATAATATCGTTGAGAGTGCACTTGAACAGGTTAAGCCTATAGTTGCTAAGTCCTACAGAGACTATCGAAACTATAAGCAGGACTTTGTACGCATGCTTGACGATGTATACAAAAAGAGTCAGTCCATCATGTATGTTGGTGACAAAGAAAACTCTAACACAGATTCAGCTTTGGTCTCTACCAAACGTTCACTCATATTCAATCAGCTTAATAAAGAACTGTATCAGAAATTTTTCCTGACAACCGAGGAAATACAGGCATGCCGTGACGGATATATCTATGTTCATGATATGAGTGCAAGAAGAGATACCATGAATTGCTGTCTGTTTGACGTTGAGAATGTCTTAAAGGGCGGTTTCGAAATGGGTAACATCTGGTATAACGAGCCCAAGACCGTAGATACTGCTTTTGATGTAATAGGAGATATCGTCTTAAGTGCAGCCAGTCAGCAGTATGGTGGTTTTACTGTTCCCAGTGTTGATAATATTCTCGAGCCTTATGCTGAGAAATCATATAAGAAATACACCGATAAATATATGAAACTCGGAATTGATAAAGAAACTGCTGAAGCTGAAGCATACGCAGACGTTGTTCGTGATATGGAACAGGGGTTCCAGGGTTGGGAATATAAATTCAATACAGTTGCAAGTTCAAGAGGCGATTATCCGTTCATAACTGTAACAGCCGGAACGGGAACTGGAAGATTTGCAAAGCTTGCAACAATCTGTATGCTTAATGTTCGCAGACGCGGTCAAGGCAAGAAAGAGTGCAAAAAGCCGGTTCTTTTCCCTAAGATCGTATTTCTCTATGATGAAAAACTTCATGGTCCCGGATGCGAGCTTGAAGATGTATTTGAAGCCGGTGTTAAATGTTCAGCAAAGACCATGTATCCTGATTGGTTATCGCTTACAGGTAAAGGATATATCGCATCTATGTATAAAAGATATGGAAAGATTATTTCACCCATGGGGTGCAGAGCTTTCCTTTCACCTTGGTATGAGCGCGGCGGTATGCATCCTGCAGATGATGATGATGTGCCTGTATTTGTTGGCAGATTCAATATTGGAGCTGTCTCACTTCATCTTCCCATGATTCTTGCAAAAGCAAGACATGAGAGCAAGGATTTTTACGAGGTGCTTGATTATTATCTGAATCTGATCAGGCAACTGCATATCAGAACGTATGCATATCTTGGCGAGATGCGTGCAAGCACAAACCCTCTTGCTTATTGCGAAGGCGGTTTCCTTGGCGGACATTTGAAACTGACAGACAAGATCAAGCCTTTGCTCAAAGCAGCAACAGCTAGCTTTGGTATTACAGCATTCAATGAACTACAGATGCTGTATAACGGAAAGTCTCTTGTTGAAGATGGCCAGTTTGCGCTTGAAGTTCTTGATCATATAAACAAAAAGGTTAATGAATTCAAGGAAGAAGATGGACATCTCTATGCAATATATGGTACTCCGGCAGAGAATCTCTGCGGTCTTCAGGTTCAACAATTCAGGAAGAAATACGGTATCATTGAAGGCGTATCAGACAGGGAATATGTTTCAAACAGCTTCCATTGTCATGTTTCAGAGGATATTACACCTATCGAGAAGCAGGATACTGAATATCGCTTCTGGGAAATGTGCAACGGCGGCAAGATACAGTATGTTAAATATCCTATCGATTACAATATCGAAGCTGTAAAAACACTTATCAGAAGAGCTATGGAGATGGGCTTCTACGAAGGCGTAAATCTTTCGCTTGCATACTGCGATGACTGCGGACATCAGGAGCTTGAGATGGATGTATGTCCTAAGTGCGGTAGCCGAAATCTTACAAAGATCGATCGTATGAATGGATATCTTTCATATTCACGTGTACATGGTGACACAAGACTTAATGATGCTAAGATGGCAGAAATTGCAGAAAGGAAGTCTATGTAACCATGAGATACCACAATATTACCAAGGACGATATGCTTAACGGCGACGGACTTCGTGTTGTACTGTGGGTAGCTGGCTGCTCACATTGTTGCAAGGGATGTCAGAATCCAATAACATGGGATCCCGATGGAGGACTGTTGTTTGACGAAGCTGCTAAGCAGGAAATTTTCGACCAGCTTGATCGCTCATATATATCAGGAATAACATTTTCCGGCGGAGACCCTCTTCATAGTTCTAACAGACTTGATGTTCGTGCTCTTGCCGAGGAAATAAAAGAAAAATATCCAAACAAGACCATATGGCTTTACACCGGTTATAAGTGGGAAGAGATATGGCATTATCCGATGATGAAGAATATTGATGTTCTTGTTGACGGTGAATATGTCGAAGAGCAACGCGATACAAAACTTCTTTGGAAAGGAAGTTCGAATCAGCGCGTAATAGATGTACAGGCTACTTTAGAAAAATCCGACAAGCTGATACCTGTTCTTCATTGCGGGGATTATAGCTAGTTAAAAGGGGAGGTAGACAATTGAAAGGCATCGCTAAGTTTTTCAAAGTCAGCTTCGATGAGTTTATGGTTGGTATCAACGATATCAAGCCAGATATCTCTAATGATGAAGCAAAGGCAATGTATGATGATATTAAATTGCCAAAAAGAGCAACCAAAGGAAGTGCAGGATACGATTTCTTCGCACCGTTTTCATTTAATCTAAAGCCCGGTGAAACGATCAAGATTCCCACAGGTATAAGGGCGAAGATGGACAGTGAATGGGTACTATGTCTATTCCCGAGAAGTGGTCTTGGATTCAAATACAGGCTACAATTAAACAATACTGTCGGAATAATAGATAGCGATTATTTTTATTCAGACAATGAAGGTCATATCTTTGCAAAGATCACCAATGATTCAAATGAAGGTAAAGAGCTTTCGGTTGATAAAGGAGCTGGTTTCATTCAGGGAATCTTCATGGAATTCGGTACGACTGTTGATGATGATGTAAGCGAGGAACGCAACGGCGGATTTGGCAGCACCGGTGCTTAATATCTCAAAAGAAGCAGATTGAATTCTGCTTCTTTTTGTGTGCTTTGACGATTTATATAAATGATGATATTATAGTTAGGATTTGCTACAAGATAAAACAACTAAGGGGTTTGTATGTCAGATTATATTATAATGACAGATTCATCGGCAGATCTGCCAAAAAGTTATTTAAAAGAACATAACGTACCATGTATATCACTCAAATATACAATAGATGGTATCGTTTATGATAATGACGATGATGAAGCTGCCGCAACATTTTATCAAAAATTGAGAAACAAAAGCATGCCTACTACATCGCAGGTAAATCCTCAGGAAGCCAAGCAGGGCATGCTTAAAGCAATAAAGATATGTAAAAATATCCTTTTCATCGCTTTTTCTTCCGGACTTAGCGGGACCTGTAACAGCTTTATGCTCGCAGCGCAAGAAATCATGGACGAGATGGAAGATGTAAATATCAAGGTTATAGATTCACTTTCCGCATCCTTGGGACAAGGTTTGTTGGTATATAAAGCAGTATGTATGAAAGAAGCTGGTGCATCAAAAGAAGAAGTAGCTGAATGGGTAGAAAAATATCGTTACAATACAGTTCATTCATTTACAGTTGATGACCTTGATCACCTATACAGAGGAGGCAGGTTATCCAAAACTGCAGCTGTTGTAGGTAGCATGATTAATCTAAAACCTGTCCTTCATGTTGACAATGAAGGAAAACTTGTAAATATGTTCAATGTTCGAGGACGTAAAAAATCTCTTAATGCGCTAATTGATTTTATGGAGAAGAGCATGGGATCATACAGAGAGCAAAACGACATCGTCTTTATAAGTCATGGCGACTGCGAAGAAGACGCTAAATATGTTGCAGATGAAGTAAGAAAGCGATTCGGAATCGATAAATTCATGATAAACCAGATCGGACCCACAATCGGAAGTCATACAGGTCCGGATGTTATTGCTCTAATTTATTTAGGCGAGCAAAGATAGGAGAATAGTATGAAAATCAGAACCAGATACGCACCGAGCCCGACAGGAAAGATGCATGTAGGAAATCTTCGTTCCGCATTATACGAGTTTTTGATTGCGAAGCATGAAGGCGGAGAATTCATGTTAAGAATCGAAGATACAGATCAAGAGAGATTTGTTGAAGGTGCGACGGAGATTATATACAGGACGCTCGAAAAGACAGGTCTGATCCACGATGAGGGACCGGATAAGGATGGCGGTTATGGTCCCTATGTACAAAGCGAAAGGATGAAGACCGGAATATATATAAAATATGCTAAAGAACTCATCGAAAAAGGCGAAGCATATTACTGCTTTTGCGATAAAGAAAGGCTTGCCTCTTTAAAAACTGAGGTCGTAGAAGGCAAAGAGATCACTGTTTATGACAAGCATTGTCTATCTCTTTCAAAAGAAGAAGTCGAGAAAAACCTTGCCGAAGGGAAGCCTTACGTAATAAGACAGAATATTCCCAATGAGGGATCAACCACTTTTCATGATGAGCTTTATGGTGATATCACTGTTGAGAATTCAGAACTTGACGACATGATATTGATAAAAACCGACGGCTATCCAACTTACAATTTTGCAAATGTTGTTGACGACCATACAATGAATATCACTCACGTTGTGAGAGGAAACGAATATCTTTCATCATCTCCAAAATATCAGAGATTATATGATGCCTTCGGATGGGAGAGCCCTGTATATGTACATCTTCCCCTGATAACCGATGAGAATCATAAAAAGCTCTCAAAAAGAAGCGGTCATTCATCATTTGAAGATCTGATAGATCAAGGATTTGTAACCGAAGCAGTTGTCAACTATATAGCTCTGTTAGGATGGAGCCCTGAAGATAACAGAGAGATATTTTCACTTGATGAACTCATAAAAGAGTTTGATTATCACAGGATAAGCAAGTCACCTGCAGTATTCGATATAGTAAAACTTCGCTGGATGAATGGTGAGTATATTAAAGCCATGGACTTTGATACATATTATGAGATGGCTAAGCCCTATATTGACGAGGCTGTTAAATCAAAAGTTGACAAGAGAAAGCTTGCCGAATGGGTAAAAACAAGGATTGAAGTCTTTCCGGATATAAAAGAACTCATTGATTTTGTAGATGAGCTGCCTGAATACGATATTGAGATGTATACTCATAAGAAGATGAAGACAAATGCTGAGAGTTCCCTTCTAGTGCTTAAAGATATACTTCCTATATTGGAAGAGCAGGAAGATTTCAGCAATGATGCTTTGTATTCAACCCTATTAAAGTATGTCGAAGAAAAAGGTTATAAGAATGGTTACGTTCTATGGCCGGTTCGTACTGCTGTATCTGGCAAGCAGATGACACCTGCCGGTGCTACTGAATTAATGGAGCTTTTTGGCAAAGAAGAGACCATTAAAAGGATCAAAGCAGGAATTGTAAAGCTTGAACAGTCTTAAAATTTGAATTATCATCTACTATGAGACCGGTTATCAGCCGGTCTCTTTTATGCATAGTATTAATGTTGAAAAAAGTCGAAATATTCGGTAAAATTATTAAAGGTATGTAATTCTTTTGAAAAGAAAGATTTGAGGAGATAATATGATAGAAAACAACACCCCCGAAGAGGAAATGAAAGTAGAGCTTAATCTTGATGACGGTTCGACAGTCATGTGCGAAGTCATTACAATACTAGAAGTTAACGGCAAGGAATATATAGCACTTCTTCCGGAAGGTCAGGATGATGCCGAGGACCAGGATGTATGGTTCTATGCTTATTCCGAGAATCCGGATGATACAAACGAAGAGCCAGAGCTTACATATATCGAAGATGACGCTGAGTATGACGCTGTTTGTGAAGCGTTTGACGAGTTTCTTGATGAATGTGAGTATGACAACGAGGATTAATGAATAATGAACTGAAGATATCATACGGTAAGCCTTATCCGTTGGGTGCTACATATCTCGGAAATAACCAAGTTAATTTCGCAGTTGTTGTAAGCACCGATGAACAGTGCGGTATTGTTCTGTATGATAAAAAGACAAAAGCAGAAGAGAGACTATCCTTCTGCTGTTCAAACAAGGTTGGTAATATACGATGTATGAAAGTTTCAGGTATAGATCCTGACCGGTTTGATTACAATTATTATATAGGTGAAAACATACTAAACGATGCTTATGCAAAGATAATTCTCGGTAATGAAAACTGGGGTAAATTGCCAACAAATCTGCGTGCCGGTATATATCACGACGATTATGACTGGGAAAAGGACAAAAATCCACTTATTCCTTTTAATGATTCTGTTATATATGCTCTTCATGTCAGAGGTTTTACTAAGCATAAGAGCAGCATGGTTCAATATCCTGGAACTTTTATGGGTATCATAGAAAAGATTCCATATATAAAGGATCTTGGTGTTACTGCTCTCGAACTGATGCCTGTATACAACTTTATAGAATTGGATCCGCCTGTAAAGGAAAATGGCGAATTTTCGCTCGGTGCGTATGAACCGATTGAGCCCAAGCTTAACTATTGGGGTTATAAAGATAGTTTTTATTTTGCGCCTAAGAGTTCATATAGTCCGAAGAATACGAGTGCATCACAAGGATTCAAGGATATGGTCAAGGCTTTGCACAAGCAAGGTCTTGAAGTTATACTTCAGTTTTTCTTTCCAGAAACTGTAAAGCAGGGATATATAATTGAAGTATTAAAATATTGGATGCAGGAATACCATGTTGATGGTTTTCACCTTATGGGAAGCAAATTGCCTTTAGCATTGCTTGGAACAGAACCAATGCTTGCAAATACCAAGATCATTTGTGAAAGCTTTCCTCTCGATGAGATTTACGAACATAATGACGAACCTGCATATAAAAATCTTGCAGTTTGTAAAGATACGTATATGTATGATATGCGAAGACTGTTAAAGTCTGATGAGGGAATGGTATTACGCGCTCTTGAGTATATAAAGAATGTTCCTGATAAAATAGGCGATGTTCACTATATTACGCACTGCAATACATTCACTTTGATGGATTTGGTAAGTTATGACAGGAAGCACAACGAGTCAAATGGTGAAAATAACCACGACGGTGCTCCCTATAATGGTTCTTGGAACTGCGGATATGAGGGGCCGACTGCCAGGATCGCTGTAAAGAAGCTTCGTCATAAACAGATAAAAAATGCGATTCTTTTAAATATGATGAGCAAAACAACTCCGCTGATAGTAGCAGGAGATGAGTTCGGCAACAGCCAAAATGGCAACAATAACCCTTACTGTCAAGACAGCACTGTCACTTGGCTAAACTGGAATAATTTGAATAAAAACAGCGATATATATGATTTCATGAAGGAAGCTATCGCATTCAGACTATCCCATAAGATTCTTACATTGCCTCAATCTTATAGAATGACAGATTATATTCAATGTGGATATCCTGATTTAAGTTTCCACTGCAGCGATCTATGGAGAGTAGATACAGATATACTCAGCAGGCAGTTTGCAATGTTATATTGCGGCAAATATACACAAGACGATGAATTCATTTATATTGCCGTGAATCTGCATTGGACATGTCATGATTTTGCTATACCTAAGCTTCCTAAAGGATATAAATGGAAGATAATAGCAAATACCAGCGGTACTGACGATCCAAAAGTTACCGATAATGATCATGCCCAGATTATTGTAAAAGAAAGAAGCATCGTTATAATGCTGGGTAACAAAAATAAATGAGCGCATTCCAACATTTAAAGACAGTAAATAAGCACAGAAAGCTTGTCAGGCAGGGTTGCTTTGCAGTAGGTCTCTATAAGCAAGGTCTTTTACATGACATGAGCAAGTATTCACCAACCGAGTTTTTGGTTGGTGCCAAATACTACCAAGGAACAAGAAGTCCCAATAACGCCGAAAGAGAAGATATCGGATATTCATCTGCATGGCTTCATCATAAAGGGCGTAACAAGCATCATTATGAATACTGGATAGATTATTCAATACATAATGCTCCTCCAGGAATGCATGGAATGATGCCTGCACCCATGCCAATTAAGTATATCGTTGAAATGCTGATGGACAGGGTCGCTGCATGCAAGGTATATAATGGAGATGCCTATACCAACAGTTCTCCTATGGAGTATTATAATAAAGGACTCGATCCAGCTCCTATGCATCCCAAGACAAGAGCCTTTCTAGAACTCTTCCTTAGAATGCTTGAAGTCTGGGGTGAAGAGGATACATATGCTTTTATAAAAGAAAATATTGTATCAAGAGCCAAGAAATTTGATGATAAGGATAGTCTGCAATTCTGTCTTGATTTCTGTGAACGCGGTCAAAGAAGACTGAAAAAAGACAGTTTGCAGCATAAGGGTTATTTAAAGTAGGTATATCAGATCATATAATGGAGGCTTAAAGTGTATATCGGAAGGGGTAGCAGCAGAAGCGTAGTTACAGCTATAGTTTTAGTTTGTTCCATTTTGTGTGTTGGATTTATGCTATTTGCCAATGCGTTTTTAGGATTCTATCTGGGAATATGCAATACACGTTTTGTTGAAAAGAACTGTATCAACGAAGGAGTATCAGCTAGACTTGGATTGACTTCTGATGATATGCATAAAGTAATAGAGCAGTGGATGAGCTCATTAAAGAAAGGAACAGAGCCTTCGGCTAATGTTATCATTGATGGAGATAATGTAGAATTCTTCTCTGCATCTGATAAAGAGATCATAACTCAGGCCTCTAAGAGATTTATACTGTTAAGAAGACTTTCCTATACATTTATTGGTATTGCTATTGCGTTGTTTTTGATCGTTTTGCTTGAGGGCAGAGCAATAATTCTTAGAAATACAATTGCCATAACATGGGGCATTCTCTTGTTTGTTGGTGCCGCAGTAATGATATTTGTACAAATGAATCCTGCAAAATTCAGAGAAGGTTTCTTTACAGATGTGATCATGAGAGGCAAAGCACTTGAAGGATGGAGAGCTGAGATCATAAACCATGCTATGATAAAGAATGGCTTTGTAATGGAAGTATGCCTGTTTTTAATTGTACAGCTTTTATTCCTTGTATTTGTTAACGGTTTTACCGGCAGTAAAAAAGATAAGAAAAGAAGAAGGTAGCGGGTGATATTATGTCAGATAAATACGTAGCATATGTATCAACATATACGCAGGGTGATAATTATGGTATTCATATTTATGATGTCGATCTTGATGAAGGAAAATTTGTACTGAAAGATAAGGTGAAGATATCAAATTCATCATATGTAACGATCACTCATAATTCGAAATATCTTTATTCCATCACCGATTTTGGAGTTGAAGCTTACAAGATTGAACCGGACGGAAGTCTTTCAATCCTGGGAAATAGTGGAATAAATGGTATGAGAGGTTGCTATCTCTCAACAGATTATGAAGACAAGTTTCTGTTTGTTGCGGGATATCATGACGGTAAAATTACTGTTCTCAAACTTAAGGAAGACGGAAATATTGACGGTATATGTGATGAAATATTCCATAAAGGATGGGGAAACGTTGCTGAACGAAACTTTAGGCCTCACGTAAGTTGTGTAAAGATGACAAGAGACAACAAATATCTTTGTGCAGCTGATCTGGGTATGGATTACATAGATGTATATACTGTAAACAAGACTACTGGTAAACTCAAGCTCATTGATATCATTCATTCAGAGCAGAATTCCGCTCCTAGACACATCAAGTTTTCCAAAGATGGACATCATATGTATGTTGTTCATGAGTTAAACAACAAAATCGATGTTTATGAATATCTAGATAAAGGAAATGATCCTGCATTTGACAAAATACAGACTATATCTACAGTTAATGATTATTTTGCAAAGGGATCAGCAGCAAGCGCTCTCAGCATATCCAAAGATGGCAAATACATGGTTAGTTCAAATGCCGGAGACAACAGCGTAGTCATATTTTCAATAGATCAGCATTCCGGAGAAATGAGCAAAGTATTATGCCTTCCTATAAGCGGAGATTATCCTAAAGATGCCTGTCTTTTCCCTGATAACAGACATCTTGTAAGTCTTAATCACGAATCAAATACTATGACTTTTTTTACAGTTGATCTTGAAAAGGGCCTGTTGATGATGAATCAAAAAGAGATCAAGGTACAAAAGCCCAACTGCATTATATTTCATAAACTTGGTCAGGAATAATGAACACGGACAAGAGAAAAGAACTGATTAACAAATGCAGAAAATTTGCTGCTAAGAGCGAGTTTTGTCTTACTCTTGCAACTGTCTATATTTTCTGTGTGATCGTTTTATCAAATATTTACAGTCACTTCAAAAAGATAATAATTGGGGGTATAGCCGCATTATGTGCGGCTATTGTATTGATATCAGGATACAGATATTATATCCAAAATGATATTGATAAAGCTGAAGATTCCAGCGTTACCGCAATTAATGACACTCCCGCAGGAAGCGATTTGATACCTGATACAATTAATGAAGAGCATAACGATACCAACATAGACGAACTCATAAAGCCTGCGACTGATGTACTCATTGATGAAACTGTTAAAACAGAAGACATAAACAGCGTAGAAATACTTGTAAGCAAACTGAAGCCAATACCCGAAGACAGAATATTCATTCTTGATTATGTCGTGCCGGGTAAAAGATGTGATTCAAGAGCAGTCCAGCCGATGAAAGATATGTTAGAGGCTGCTTTTAATGAAGAAATAAAACTTGTTATAAGCTCAGCCTACAGAGATAACAGAAGACAGGATGAACTGTTTGACCAAAAGATAAAGAAATATATGAATTACGGATATTCATATTTGGAAGCATACAAGAAAGCTGCAAACGAACTCTCGATCCCAGGAACCAGCGAGCATGAAATCGGCCTTGGATTCGATATTATGAGTGATGATCACCAGAAATTAGATGAAGCTTTTGGCGATACTGATGCTGGTATTTGGCTTGCCAATAACAGTTATAAGTATGGTTTTATTCTACGCTATCCCAAGGGTAAGGAAGATATAACAGGAATACAGTATGAACCATGGCATTTCAGATATGTAGGTGTTGATGTTGCCACATCAATATATAATCAAAGATCTACTCTTGAGGAATATTGGAAAGGACTTAAATGACAGAATATAAACTTCTCACTTGTGACGGCAGTGCAAAAAGAGCTCAATATAATACTGTTCACGGAACGATACAAACTCCCGTATTTATGAATGTAGGTACAGCTGCTGCAATAAAAGGTGCACTTTCAACAGAAGACCTTGAACGTATAGGATGCCAGGTAGAACTGTCAAACACATACCACCTCCATGTGCGTCCCGGTGATGAGATTGTAAAAAAACTTGGCGGAATTCATAAATTTATGAACTGGAACAGACCGGTACTTACTGATTCCGGAGGATTTCAGGTGTTTTCGCTTGCAGGCTTAAGAAAGATCAAGGAAGAAGGTGTTACCTTCAATTCCCATATTGATGGTCGTAAGATTTTCATGGGGCCAGAAGAGAGTATGACGATACAGTCAAATCTAGGTTCCACGATAGCAATGGCTTTTGATGAATGCGCACCTGCACTTGCTGACAAGAAATATGTCACAAACAGCGTTGACAGAACAACAAGATGGCTTGAGCGATGCAAGAAAAAAATAAATGAGCTCAATAGCCTTGATGATACGGTAAACAAAGAACAGCTTTTATTTGGTATCAATCAGGGTGCCATCTATGCAGATATCAGGAAAGAACATGCAAAAAAGATTACTGACATGGATCTTGACGGATATGCCATAGGAGGGCTTGCAGTCGGTGAAACACATGAACAGATGTATGAGATAATTGAGACTGTTGTTCCATATCTTCCAAAGGATAAGCCCACATATCTAATGGGAGTCGGAACTCCTGCCAATATCCTTGAAGCTGTAGAACGCGGTATAGATTTCTTTGACTGTGTTTATCCGAGCAGAAACGGACGACACGGACATGTATATACCAATTTGGGCAAACTGAATCTTTTTAATCAGAGATACGAGCTTGATGACAGACCTATTGAAGAAGGATGTAAATGTCCAACATGTAAAAGATATTCCAGAGCATATATAAGGCATCTTTTAAAAGCTAAGGAAATGCTGGGAATGAGACTCTGTGTTCTCCATAATCTGTACTTTTATAATACAATGATGGAAGAAATCAGAGATGCGATAGACAGGCATGATTTTGCTGAGTATAAAAGGAATAAACTGGATGGTTTATCTCATGGATGCTAGATCATAGATGAAAAATATTTACTTGTATATTTAATAAAACTACTGTAATATATTTTGGTGTATATTATACGAATATATGAGTTTCCAGGAGGGATTATATGAACGGATTATTATTGTCAACAGATGCTGCTGCAGCTGCAGGAAGTGCAACAGGAAGCGGTATCATCATAGTACTTTATATAGTGATTTTTGGTGTATTCATCTATTTTATGATGGTAAAGCCTCAAAAGAAAGAGCAGAAAAGAATTGCTGCCATGTATCAGGACATGGAGATAGGTGATACAGTCGTAACTACCAGTGGTTTTTACGGTGTGCTGATCGATATTACAGATGATTCTGTCATCGTTGAGTTCGGAAGCAATAAAAACTGTCGTATACCGATGGAGAAGTCAGCTATCAAGCAGATAGAAAAGGCAAATGCCGAAGAATGATCAGAATAAGACCACTGCTTGATGCGGTGGTCTTTTGATACTAAACAAAAAGGAGATTTTTTATGAATATGGATATTGCCGTCATTCGCGGTGACGGAATTGGACCTGAAATTGTAAATGAAGCAATAAAGGTGCTAGATGCTGTATGTGAAAAATATGGACACAGTATAAATTACGAACATATACTCATGGGCGGATGTTCTATTGATGCAACCGGCGAACCTCTTACAGATGATGCTGTGAAGATTGCCAAATCAAAAGATGCCGTTTTACTTGGTTCGATAGGAGGAAACACTCAGACATCACCTTGGTATAAGCTTCCTCCCAACTTAAGACCGGAAGCCGGACTTTTAAAGATCAGAAAAGAACTGGGATTGTTCGCTAATCTGCGTCCCGCTTATCTTTATCCAGAATTAAAAGACGCTTGTCCTTTAAAGGAAGAAGTAGCCTCAAAAGGCTTTGACATGATGATGATGCGTGAACTCACCGGCGGTCTGTATTTCGGCGAGAGATACACGAAGGAAATAGACGGTGTTTTGACTGCTGTAGATACGTTGACTTACAGCGAGAACGAGATAAGGAGAATAGCGATCAAAGGATTTGATATTGCTATGAAGCGACGCAAGAAGGTGACCCTAGTTGATAAAGCCAACGTTCTTGATTCATCTAGATTATGGAGAAAAGTTGTTGATGAAGTCGCAAAAGATTATCCTGAGGTTGAATACGGAGTAATGCTTGTCGACAATTGCGCAATGCAGCTCGTTAAAGATCCCGCTCAGTTCGATGTAGTACTCACTGAGAACATGTTTGGCGATATACTTTCTGATGAAGCTTCAATGATCACTGGCTCTATCGGTATGCTTCCCTCCGCATCTCTTAACGAAACAAAATTCGGTCTTTATGAACCTTCTGGCGGTTCAGCACCTGATATAGCAGGCAAAAATATTGCTAATCCTCTAGCAACGATCTTAAGTGCAGCTATGATGTTAAGATATACTTTTGATCTTGATAAAGAAGCAGATGCAATAGAAAAAGCTGTTAAAACGGTACTCGAAGAAGGATATAGGACTATCGACATTGCAAAACCCGGCGAACCGCAGGTTAAATGCGATGAAATGGGAAGTCTTGTCGCCCAGAGGGTTTAATTCATTCTTATATAATAAGAGGAGAAATTTGTTGTGGATGAAATAAACAGGGAGCCGGAACTCAAAGGAGCAGATGGAGCAGCGATAGTTTTCGGTCTCATCAATCTAGCTTTCGTTGGATTATTCTTTCTACTAAAGAAAGTATTTCTAGGTGCCGGATTCGCACTATTCTTTATGCTTGGTTTTTACTCAGTATGCCAGGCGATAAAATACGGTATAAAAGAAAAGAACATGAAATATCTTGGTATGAGTATGCTAGGATTGATTTTAAATATTGTTTCTTTGGGTTTATTGATATTATTAATAATCAGAACATTTACAGTTTAACAAAAAGGAGTTGACAATTATGCAGAGTGATAACATGAAATGTGGCCTTCAGCAAGCACCAGCCCGTTCACTTTTAAACGCGCTCGGATATACGGCTGAAGAAATTAAGAAGCCTATGGTCGGAATAGTATGTTCATACAACGAAATAGTTCCTGGTCATATGAATCTTGATAAGATTGCAGAAGCAGTAAAACTCGGTGTTGCAGAAGCGGGTGGCACGCCGGTCATGTTCCCTGCGATCGCTGTATGCGATGGAATCGCTATGGGACATATCGGAATGAAATATAGTCTTGTAACAAGAGACCTTATTGCAGATTCAACAGAAGCAATGGCTATTGCTCATCAGTTTGATGCTCTTGTAATGATTCCCAACTGTGATAAAAACGTACCCGGTCTTTTAATGGCAGCTGCCAGAGTAAATGTCCCGACAGTTTTCGTTTCAGGCGGTCCTATGCTCGCTGGTCATATTCATGGAAGAAAAAGAAGTCTTTCATCAATGTTTGAAGCTGTTGGAGAGCGCACAGCAGGCAAAATAGATGATGCAGAAGTATTGGAGTTTGAAGAAAAGGTTTGTCCTACATGCGGATCTTGTTCCGGTATGTATACGGCTAACTCTATGAACTGTCTCACAGAAGTACTCGGAATGGGACTTCCCGGAAATGGCACAATACCTGCAGTTTATTCAGAGAGACTTCGTCTTGCCAAGAAAGCCGGATATGCTGTCATGGATATGCTTAACAAGAACATTCGTCCACGTGATATCATCACAAAAGATGCAATTCTCAATGCGCTTACAGTAGATATGGCACTTGGTTGTTCAACTAACTCTATGCTTCATCTCCCTGCAATAGCACATGAGATCGGATTTGATTTTGATATATCATTTGCTAATCCTATAAGCGAGAAAACTCCTAATCTTTGTCATCTTGCACCTGCTGGTCCTACATATATGGAAGATCTTAATGAGGCAGGCGGTGTATATGCAGTAATAAAAGAGCTTTGCGATCTTGGTTTGATCAATGAAAACTGTATGACTGTAACAGGCAAGACAATCGGTGAAGCTGTAAAGAATGCTGTTAACAGAAATCCTGAAGTTATAAGACCAACCGATAATCCATACTCAAAGACAGGAGGTCTTGCTGTTCTTAAAGGAAATCTTGCCCCCGATGGGTCTGTTGTAAAAAGATCTGCAGTTGTTCCTGAGATGCTCAAGCATGAAGGTCCTGCCCGTGTATTTGATTCTGAAGAAGATGCAATTGCCGCAATTTTGGGCGGAAAGATCGTTGATGGCGATGTTGTTGTTATTCGTTATGAAGGTCCCAAAGGTGGTCCAGGTATGAGAGAGATGCTTAATCCCACCTCTGCGATAGCTGGTATGGGACTCGGTAGTACTGTTGCTCTGATCACTGATGGTAGATTTTCCGGTGCAAGCCGTGGAGCTTCTATAGGTCATATTTCACCTGAAGCTGCAGTAGGCGGTCCGATAGCCCTTGTTGAAGAAGGCGATATAATCGAGATAGATATTAACAACTATTCAATAAACCTTAAGGTGTCTGATGAAGAGCTTTCTAAGAGGAAAGCTGCTTGGATGCCTCGCGAACCAAAGGTAAATACAGGATATCTTGCAAGATATGCTTCAATGGTTACAAGTGGTAACAGAGGTGCAATACTTGAAATACCAGGATCAGGCAAATAACTAAGAAAGAGGAAAAGACAGATGCAGTTATCAGGTTCAGAGATAGTAATAGAATGTTTAAAAGAACAGGGTGTTGATACCGTATTCGGATATCCCGGTGGCACAATACTAAATATTTATGATGCACTATACAAGCACCCCGAGATAAATCATGTGCTTACCAGTCATGAGCAGGGAGCCGCACATGCAGCTGACGGTTACGCCAGGAGTACAGGAAAAGTAGGAGTATGCATGGCTACAAGCGGTCCTGGTGCTACAAATCTTGTTACAGGTATAGCTACCGCATTTATGGATTCAGTTCCGTTAGTTGCGATAACAGCAAATGTAAATCTGCCCTTACTTGGAAAGGATACTTTCCAGGAAGTTGATATTGCAGGCGTTGTTATGCCCATAACCAAGCATAGCTTTATCGTTAAGGACATCAAGATACTTGCAAAAACAATAAGAAAAGCATTCGATATTGCTAGGAGCGGACGTCCAGGGCCTGTACTTGTTGATATCACCAAAGATGTAACTGCTGCAATATGTGATTTCAAGCCCCAAAAGCCCAAGGCTCCTCAGAGGACTAAAAAGTATACTGATACCGATATTGCTAAGGCTGTCGAACTCATCAAGAAAGCCAAGAAGCCTTTCATTTACGTTGGCGGCGGTGCGATCCTTTCAGGAGCAACTAAGGAAGTTGCTGAATTTGCAGATATGATAGATGCACCTGTTTGCGATACACTTATGGGCAAGGGTGCTTTTGATTCATACTCAGACAGATATACCGGTATGATAGGAATGCATGGTACAAAAGCTAGTAATTTCGGAGTAACTGAATGTGATCTGCTTATTGCACTTGGTGCAAGATTTTCCGATCGAGTTACTGGTAATGCAAAGAAATTTGCTAAAAACGCAAAGATTCTGCAATTTGATATAGATGCAGCCGAGATTGATAAGAATATCAAAACAACCGCAAGTGTAGTCGGCGATCTTAAAGAAAGCCTTACTGATGTTCTTTCAAAACTTGAAAAGGCAGATCATAAAGAATGGATGGAGCACATCAAGGAGCTCAAGGAGAAATATCCTCTCGAATATCATAAAGATGTTCTTACCTGTCCTTATATCATTGAGCAGATAGATAAGGCTACAAAAGGTAAGGCTATCATATCTACAGATGTAGGTCAGCATCAGATGTGGGCTGCACAGTTCTATCATTACACGAGTCCTAGAACCTTCTTATCAAGCGGAGGATTAGGAACTATGGGCTATGGTCTGGGGGCATGCATCGGTGCAAAAGTCGGAAATCCTGATAAGATCTGCGTTAACATCGCCGGTGACGGTTGCTTCCGTATGAACCTCAATGAACTTGCAACTGCCAGCAGATACAACATACCTATTATTCAGGTCGTGATCAATAATCACGTTCTTGGAATGGTAAGGCAGTGGCAGACACTTTTCTATGATAAGAGATACTCAAATACTGTACTTGAGGATAAGGTTGACTTTTGCAAGGTAGCAGAGGGACTTGGTTGTGAAGCTATACTTGTAACGAAAAAAGAAGAAGTTCTGCCTGCTATTGAAAAAGCTCTTAAGCTCAAAAAGCCGGTTGTACTTAACTGCATTATCGAAAAGGACGAGAGCGTATTTCCTATGGTGCCTGCCGGTGCTCCGATATCTGATGCTTTTGATGAAAAGGATTTAATAGCAAAGAAAAACTAAAATTATGAAGAAGAGCCAGAAACTGATCATCTTCATATTGAGTGCAATAATAATGCTGGGCTTAATGTATTTAGGCCCGGCATATTATTATGCGCATAATTATTCGGATCAGAAATGCTTTCTTTTTGGAACATACATCAATGGAATCTATTGTACAGGACTGAGTGTTGACGAAGTTCTAGATCTCATTTCCAAAGATTACAGGCCCAAAGATACAGTAATGACCATAAATGACAGATCATATATTGCTGATATGTCAGTGATCGGATATGAAACCGATTATCGTACTCCTCTTATACAGATACTTAACGATCAGAATCCATATTTATGGTTTAAACAGCTCGGTAAAGAAAAAAAAGAGCAAATAATAGTCCCTATTGTCACTGTAAACGAGGAAGGATTTGATTCTTTTTTTGATTCACTTGATCTCAAAGAAGAAAAACCTTCCCTTAATGATGTCTATATAGAACTAACAGAAAATGGTTACGAGCTTATTGATGGGAAGAAACCAGTTTTAAATGTCGATAAAGTAAAAACATATTTTCTAGAATCGATAAAAGCAGGTGAAGATATAGTAATTATAGATGATAGTTATTATGATAGGCAGGAATACAGCGTTGCAGAAAAGAAACTTATAGATTACTATAACGAACTCGAATTGCATCAGAGAAGGCTTGTTACATACGTCTTTGGCAAGGAGAGCAAAAGGATATCAAAACGCGAATGGGCAGAACTTATGAATACGGGAAGCGATCTCATAACAAGGATAAATCCAGATATGATAGGTTCAGAAAATATCAGTTATACGATAGATGAAAACAAGGCAATTGATTTCATAGATGAATTTCTTGATGAATATAATACATACAATAACAGATATTTCAGAGGCCATAATGGTGCTCTTGTTCATGTGACAAAAGGCAACTACGGAAATAAACTTGATATAAAAAGAGAGGAAAACTGGTTTAAGGAATTTGTTAACAGCGGTCTCGACTACGCAACTCGTACCCCCGTTTATATCATAGAAGCCAAACACAGAGAAAAGAATGATTTTGGTGATACTTTTATAGAAGTCAGCCTTGATGAACAGTATATGTGGTATTACGTTGACGGTGAAATATACGTAGAAACTCCCATTACAAGCGGTAGTTATGCACATGGTGGAACCGATCCCAGAGTAGTTTACGTATATACAAAGATACCAAACAAATGGCTTACAGGGCCAACATGGCACAGTTTTGTAAAATACTGGGTTGCTATTCAGGGGGCTATTGGCATACATGATGCATCATGGAGAAGCGTGTATGGCGGGGATGAATACAAATACAACGGTTCGCACGGCTGTATCAATACTCCTGCTGAAGCTATGAAGAAAATCTATGACAAAGTAGAGATTGGTACCCCTGTTATTGTATATTCAATAGAAAAGAATGGCGTAGAAGAAAAATGATTGTAATAATTGCGCCTTGACGATACGTATTTATGATTGTAAAATAATGCAAGTGTGAATTCTACATGAATCGCAACTTATAAATGATTTTCATAGGAGGAAAAAAAAGTGGCAAGAGTATATAACTTTTCCGCAGGTCCCGCAGTTTTACCTGAAGAAGTATTAAAAGAAGCTGCAGAAGAAATGATGGATTACAGGGGAAGCGGCATGTCCGTTATGGAGATGAGCCACCGTTCCAAAGTTTATGACAATATAATCAAGGAAGCAGAAGCTGATTTAAGAGAGTTAATGAATATCCCTGATAACTATAAGGTTTTGTTCCTTCAGGGTGGTGCCAGCCAGTTTTTCGCTGAAGTTCCTATGAACATGATGAAGAACAAAAAGGCAGGCTACATTGTAACTGGCCAGTGGGCAAAGAAAGCATATCAGGAAGCAAAGATTTACGGCGAAGCTGTAGAACTTGCATCTAGTGCAGACAAGACATTCTCATATATTCCTGATTGTTCTGATCTTCCTATCACAGACGATATGGATTATGTTTATATTTGTGAAAACAATACTATTTATGGTACAAAATTTAAAACACTTCCCAACACAAAAGGCAAGGATCTTGTATCCGATGTATCTTCATGCTTCTTATCAGAACCTGTTGATGTTTCAAAATATGCTGTAATCTATGGCGGCGTCCAGAAGAACGTTGGACCTGCAGGCTGTGTTATTGCGATCATCAGAGAAGACCTTATAACAGATGATGTTCTGCCCGGAACACCTACGATGCTTAAGTGGAAGACTCAGGCAGATGCTGATTCTCTTTACAATACTCCTCCTTGCTATACGATCTATATCTGTGGCAAGGTATTCAAGTGGCTCAAGAAAATGGGCGGACTTGAAAAGATGAAAGAGCTTAACGAGCAGAAGGCAAAAATCCTTTATGATTTCCTTGACAGCAGTGAACTGTTTAAAGGAACCGTTGTTAAAGAAGATCGTTCACTTATGAATGTTCCTTTCGTTACAGGAAACGAAGAACTTGATGCAAAATTCGTAGCCGAAGCTAAGGCTGCGGGCTTTGAGAACCTTAAAGGGCACAGAAGTGTTGGAGGTATGAGAGCATCAATCTACAACGCTATGCCTATCGAAGGTGTCAAGGCTCTTGTTGAGTTCATGAAGAAGTTTGAAGCAGAAAATAAATAAGGAGTAAGAAATGTTTAAGTATAATTGCCTTAATCCGATAGCTGCCGTCGGACTCGAGAATTTTGACAGCAACTATGAAAAAACAGAAGATGTAAACGAAGCAGAGGGTATTCTTGTACGTTCAGCAAGCATGCATGAGATGGAGCTTTCAGATAAGCTTCTTTGTGTAGCTAGAGCCGGTGCCGGAGTAAACAATATTCCTCTTGATAAATGTGCAGAAAAAGGTATTGTAGTGTTCAATACTCCCGGCGCAAACGCAAACGGTGTTAAAGAGCTTGTTTTTGCAGGCATGCTACTTGCAAGCCGCGATATCACCGGTGGTATCGAGTGGGTAAAGAACAATGCAGGTGATGCAGAAATCGGTAAAGCTGCTGAAAAGGCTAAAAAGGCTTTCGCTGGAACTGAGATCCAGGGAAAGAAACTCGGTATTATTGGACTTGGCGCAATCGGTATAAAGGTTGCTAACGCAGCTACAAATCTCGGTATGACTGTACTTGGCTACGATCCTTATCTTTCAGTAGATCAGGCATGGAACTTAAGCCGTGCAGTAAAGCATGTAGTTAATGTAGATGATATCTACGCTGAATGTGACTACATAACAATACATGTTCCGCTTCTTGACAGCACCAAAGGCATGATAAACAAAGAAGCTATCGAAAAGATGAAAGACGGTGTTATAATCCTTAACTTTGCTCGTGATCTTCTTTGCAATGAAGCTGATGTTATTGAGGGCATCAAAGCAGGAAAGGTACGCAAGTACGTTTCTGATTTTCCGAATGCTACAACTGCTGGTCAGGATGGCTGTATTGTAATACCTCACCTTGGAGCTTCAACTGAGGAGTCTAACTCTGTTAATTACCCAAGATGCGACATGGGAATCTGCACCAAGGCAGGAAGAGTTGCTGTATTCCATAAGAATATCGCAAATATGATTGCTAGCTTTACTAAAGTATTCGGTGACAACAAGATCAATATATCTGATATGACAAACAAGTCTAAGGGCGATTTTGCATACACCATGCTTGATATCGAGAGCCCTGCTACAGATGAGATCATTAATGCACTTAAAGCTATTGACGGTGTGTACAGAGTTCGTGTTGTAAAATAATTATTTCATTCACAATACATGATCACTTAAGCCATTCTTTTTCTTGAAAGAATGGCTTTTTGATTATTATAAATCATATTGGGGGGTTATGCGATTTTGATATATTCTATTCAAAAGATTTGTTACGGATATAGGTGTAAGATACATCTAATAGAGTTCCATAATCAATAATCAGGAATTCTGAAAGGGGTATCAGAAGTGAAAAATCTTAAAATGAAAACTGCGGTAATATCAATTGTTGCGATTTCTACAGCAATCGGTATCATTCTTTTGTGTTCTCTTGCTTTGATCAATTCAAACAAGATACTGAAAGATAAGATCAACGAGAACATGTCAACATATCTGGATGCACAGGCCAGCTCAGTTGAAGAATTTGTTGAACAATCCGAGCAAAAGCTACTGTTATACTCAAAGAGTAAACAGGTTCTTGATCTGATTATGGATGATAGAGCTGATGCTTCCGCTAATCCCGGTAGAGCTCTGCCGGAATTCAATGACGAATCCTATAATACGGCGGCTTATTACACTGAGAATTATCCCAATTATGTATCAACCCAACAGTATACGATGGATTTCTACAACACGCTCGATAATTGGGAGGGATTATATATCGGCAATCTTGATACCAGAATCCTTTCATACAGCGTTCCTCCGGTAATAGGAAAAGTTCTTCGTCCGGATCCTGAAAAGGTTCAACAACTTATGGATGCAATGAAAGCTAATCCCGAAGGCGTTTATAATGCCGGTATCATTGTTTCTCCCGGAACCGGAAAACTCTGCTTGTCAATGTATACTCCCGTTTATAAAGACGGCGAAATGGTTGGTTATGCAGGTGCTGGTGTTTTCCATTATGATCTTGAAGATCTTCTTACAAGTTTTAAGCTAAGTGGTGTTGAAAATTCCAATTTCTATATGATCAATACATCAACAAGTGTTGTTTTCACCGATACGGAGCTTTCACAAGAAGAAGAGGAAGAGTATATAGCAAAAGAAACAACAAAGCCCTTGCTTCTTGAAGTTATTAACAGGGCTAACGCCGGTGCTGCCAGTGATCAGTTTGAATTTAAAGATCCTGAAACAGGAAAAGTCTCTATAGTCAGCTATAAACTAATAGAGGGGCGTGATTGGGCAGTAATAGTTTCAGCCGATAAGGGCGAATTGTATGCAGCATCAAGCAAAAACAGAACTACACTTTTGATACTTAGTATTGCAGCATTCGCATTAATTATCATTCTTTCGTACCTTGCTGTAACTTATTCTACAAAACCTCTTATTAAAATAACAGACTCTATTAAAAAGCTCGGTAGGCTTAATCTTGCAGAAGATTCAAATATTAGGCCATATGTAGGAGGCGGAAGTGAAGTTGGTGTTATAGCTTCTGAAGTTGATTCTCTTTCCGGTACATTCAGAGGCATAATAGGCACTCTTAAGGACTGTACTGATTCACTTTCAAGAAATACAGATGAAATGACAGAAACATTCCATGCCCTTCATGACTCCATTGCAGATAACGCTGCTACAACACAAGAGTTATCTGCAAGTATCACGAATACAAATGGTGCGATTGAAACTGTTTGTGATGAAATGGTTAGAATGAGCGTACTTGTTGATGATATTTCACAAAAGGTTAAGGATGGCTCTGACAAGAGTTCTTCAATGATCAAAACAAGTACTGAAATGTCGGCAAAATCCGAAGAGAAACTTCAAAGTAGCATAGCAAAAATCGAGACAACTAAGAAAAATATTGAAGATGCTATCGACGCACTTTCAACTCTTTCAAAGATCGATGAGATGGCATCTAAGATTCTCGATATCACAAGCCAGACAAACCTGCTGTCTTTGAACGCTTCGATCGAGGCGGCCAGAGCAGGCGAAATGGGAAGAGGATTTGCTGTAGTAGCAAGTGAGATTGGCTCTCTTGCAGCTGATTCATCAAATACTGCGACCCAGATCCAGGATATCTGTGTTGAATCTAATAAGAGCATTGAAAGCGTTAAAAACTGCTTCAAGGATATCATTGATTTCATGGAAAATGATGTTACAAAACAATTCCAGGAATTTACAGATATGGCTAGAAGCTATGGAACAGATATGAGAAGCATCAAGGATTCGATCGAATCAATCGCCGATTCCTCAAATGAATTCGAAATATCAATGGATAAGATAAAAGAGCAGGTTGATTACGTAAGCAATGCTTCATGTGAAAATGAAAACGGCGTAAATGATATCATCAGGAAGAATGAAATGACAACAGATATAGCTGACAAGATAATGAAGGTATCTGAAGAAAACAGTGCTAATGCAAAAGAGATAAACGATATCATAGAACGTTTCAGTTAAGAATGATCCACCATATACTCCCAAGACTGTTAAAAGCATAGGCTTTTCAGTTTTTGGGAGTATATTTTTGTTTACTCGATTACAAATCAAGTGAGGTATGGTATAATTAGACTTGTTTTTTGGAGGTATAAATATGACAGCAGAAGATATTGAATTTTTGAATACCATTCAGGATTATGCGGATAAGGTAATGCCTGATATCGATCCTCAGAAAGTGCAGATTTCCGAACAGCTTCAGAAACTGAGACCTATAATACAGGAACTCGCCATGAAACATAAGATGTCTGTCGAGGATACATTTATAAAATATATGGATCTCGCAACAGAAAGAGCGGTTTCATATGAGAATAAGATGAACAGCGATTTTGAAGGCGCCTTTGCACAGCCGAAGATGCCAAATTACTAATGATGGGAGTATACTATGGCAAACATTAAACCTTTTAGAGCATACAGACCCGCAAAGGGGCTTGAAGATAAGATTGCGGCTCTTCCCTATGATGTTTATAACAGAGCAGAAGCTAAGACTGTTGTTGAGAATAATCGCCTCAGCTTTCTTGCGATTGACAGAGCTGAAACACAGTTTTCCGATGATGTTTCGACATATGACAACAAAGTCTATGATAAAGCACGAGAGATGATCATTGACTGGATCAAAAAGGGAAGATTCATTCAGGATGAAAAGGAATGCTACTACCTTTATCAGGAAGAGTGGAGAGGTCGTAAACAGACAGGTATCGTAGGATGCGCCTCTATAGATGATTATCAGAACCAGATAATCAAAAAACACGAGAACACTCTTGCAGCCAAGGAACAGGACAGGATAAATCATATCGATCGTACAGGCTTTCAGACAGGTCCGATCTTTTTGTCATTCTGCTCAAATGATTCTATTGATGCATTTATCGAAAAGTGTCTGAAAAATGATCCAGTTTACGATTTTACAAGCGATGATGAAGTAACACACAGAGTATGGGTGATCGATATAGATGACGATATAGCATTTATCAGAGATTGCTTCTACAGAATGGATGCCATATATATCGCTGACGGTCATCATAGATGTGCCTCAGCAGTAAAAGTTGGGCTTAAGCGCAGGGAAGAAGGATTATCAGACGGCAATAGCGAATCAGATTATTTTATGTCTGTACTGTTCCCTGATAATCAGCTCGAAATCATGGACTACAATCGTGTTCTTAAAGATAAAGCCGATAAGAGCAGCGATGAATTGTTGGAAATGATCGGTAAATACTGTGATATCGAGAAAATGAATGAACAGTTTAAACCCACGAAAAAGGGTGAAGTATCAATGTTCATGGATGACACATGGTATAAACTCACGTTTAAGAAAGAGTATACGAGCGATGATGCCGTTGACGGCCTCGATGTAGCCTTTTTGCAGACATACATACTTGATGGCATCTGGGGAATAAAAGATCCTAAAACCGATTCAAGAATAGATTTTGTTGGAGGTATACGTGGTCTTGATGAGCTGGTAAGAAGATGTAATGAGGATTGCGAGGTTGCATTTGCAATGTATCCCACAAGCATTTCCGAGTTGTTCGCTGTTGCGAATGAAGGCAGACTCATGCCACCAAAATCCACATGGTTTGAGCCTAAGCTCAGAAGCGGTCTTTTCTTACATGATATATCATAATAAACAGGTGGAACAAACGAAGGAGAAGGATATGAAAGATAAACTGTATAAGATGATGAGCTGGCCTCAAATAGAAGCAGTCGTATACGGTGAAGAAGGAAATCCGCAGACAATACTGGGAAGACATAATGTTTCTACATATACATTGTATCAGACTTTTATGCCTACAGCTGAATCTGTGACTCTCTGTATTTCTGATGATAAGAAAAAATACCCTATGGAACTGGCTGATGAAGCCGGATTCTTTGCAATCGCTATTGTCGGAAAAGAAAGAAGAGATTATATATACAAAGTAGTATATAAAGACGGCTCAACTGCAGAGATCCATGATCCATATGTTTATGACGTTAAGCTTTCCAAAGAAGATGCGATCGCATGGAACAAGGGTACAAGCTATGACGCATACAGATATATGGGAAGCCACGAGTTTGAAATAGATGGTGTAAAAGGTATCGTATTCAGAGTATGGGCCCCCAATGCCATAAGAGCATCGGTAATCGGTGATTTCAATAATTGGGACGGTCATGCTCATCCTATGATGTTCGATGAAGCAACAGGCATATATAGTCTTTTCATTCCCGAACTCTCTGTAGGAGTTGAATACATGTACGAAATCTGTACTAAGGGCGGAGCTGTCAGCACTAAGTTTGACCCTTATTCGACTGTAATAGATAACTCTCATTCAGTGGTCGAGTTTGAATCACCTTTC
>CADAPR010000001.1 GCA_902789785.1 uncultured Lachnospiraceae bacterium | reverse complement strand
ACAACATATACGAGTATCATGATCGACATGTTGTATCCGAAGTTTTTGGGAAGCGCATTAAGTGTTGAAAGATTATGCGCATACAAGCAGCCTGCTATTCCCGCAAGAGCTGCCGATATCGAAAATGCCATGAGCTTGTATTTGCTTATGTTTATTCCTATCGATTCCGCGGCTATCCTGTTGTCTCTGATCGCCATTACGGCACGACCGCTTCTTGAGTGCATGAAATTTAAAACGACAAAAAGCGTGATGAGCAAAAGTATGATGCCTATCGTAAAGTTAGAATCATGAGGAGTTCCCGTGATACCCTGGGCTCCGTTTATTATAACCTTGCCGTCATCCTTAAGCCCGAGAGATATCGAATCCTTTATAGAAATATGCATGCCGTCAGAATCTCTTCCCACATAGAGGATGTTTACGATGTTCTTTATGATCTCTCCAAACGCAAGAGTTACGATCGCTAAATAGTCGCCGCGCAGCCTGAGTACCGGGATGCCTATTATTATTCCAAAGAATGCCGCAACGAGCGCACTGATAAGGAGCGCGATCAGAAATCTTACAAACGAATTGGTGATCACATCCTTCATGCACATAGAAAAGAATGCGGATGAAAATGCTCCCACACACATGAATCCAGCATGTCCCAGGCTTAATTCTCCAAGTATTCCGACCGTAAGATTTAAGCTTACGGCAAGTATGCTGTAAACACATATCGGAACAAGCAGTCCGCTAAAGAGACTCGTAAGACTTCCCGTTCCTTTAAGGATCGTCATTATGATATAGAAAAGGATGACCATTCCGTATGTGATAAGGTAATCCCTGTTAAGCTTTATCTTCTTCATTCGGATCACCTACACTTTCTCGCTTATCTTCTTGCCAAGAAGTCCCGTAGGCTTAACAAGAAGGACTATGATTAGTACTGAAAACACAATGGCATCCGCCATCTGTGATGAGATATATGACTTGCTCAAGCTCTCGATCACTCCGAGCAGTATTCCGCCTATCAGTGCTCCAGGTATCGAACCTATGCCTCCGAATACGGCAGCAACGAAAGCCTTGATACCGGGCATTGAACCTGTATAGGGATTTAATGAAGGATATGCCGAGCAGAGCAGTACACCTGCTATCGCAGCAAGTCCCGATCCGATGGCAAACGTTAATGATATGGTCGCGTTTACATTTACACCCATCAGTTCAGCGGCACCCTTGTCCTCGGATACTGCAAGCATTGCCTGGCCTGCCTTTGTCTTCTTTATGAACAGAGTAAGGACAGTCATGATGATCATACATGCAAGTATGGTCACTATCGTCTCTCCTGTTATCGTTATCTGTCCGTCTGCTATAACAAGCGGCTTAACCTTGACAACTGATGTGAACAGCTTTATATCGCTTCCGAAAATGATGAGCGCGAGGTTCTGCAAAAAGTAGCTGACGCCTATGGCGGTAATCAACACAGCAAGGCTTGTCGCATTTCTCAGCGGCTTGTAAGCGATCCTTTCTATTGTCATACCAAGCAGTGTGCATACAACGATCGATACCAGTACGGAAAGCACAGGAGATAATCCCATCCTTGTCGACATGGTGAATACCACGAATCCTCCGACCATGATTACATCGCCGTGTGCGAAATTAAGCATCTTGGCTATTCCGTATACCATGGTATAGCCGAGCGCTATGATAGCATATACACTGCCAAGACTTATACCGTTAATTAGATAATTCAAAAAGCTCATGACTTCCTCCCAATCATCTTTCTATTATATGCACTCAGCCTGTTTTATGCAAGTTTAGGAACTTTTACAAATAAAAAGAGGCATGACCATCGTCATGCCTCAAAAAAGACTCTTATCAGTCCATAGCTACGTATGCGCCGTCCTTGATAACAACAGCCTTGGGATCCTTGTTTACTTCACCGTCAGCTGTCCAAGACATTCCTGCACCTGTAAGACCGTCAACACTTATCTGAGTCATAGCACCCTTAACTGCATCACAGATAGCTGAAGCGTCCATATCAGGTGTGCATCCTGCCTTCTCGATAGCAGCCTTCATGATGTAGATAGCATCATAAGCATCTGCTGCGAACTGGTTGGGGATGTCTCCGCCGAACTGCTCTTTGTACTTTGTAACAAAGTTTACTGTAGCATCATCCTTTGCATCTGCTGCGAAAGGTGTAAGAAGCATAACTCCCTCAGCGAGGTTGTTGTCGAAGTTCTCAACACCGAGGATTCCGTCAAGGCCGTCGCATCCGAAGAATGCGGGCTTGTAACCCATTGTATCAGCCTGAGACAGGATAAGTGTTGCCTCCTGATAGTAGATGGGAAGGAATACGAGGTCTGCACCTGCATCCTTAGCCTTCTGAAGCTGTGTTGTGAAATCAGTCTTGTTGTCAGCTGTAAATGCTTCTGCAGCTACGATCTCGAAAGGCTGATTTGCTGCTTCCTTTGCAAATGTCTCGTAGATACCTGATGAGTATACATCAGAGCTGTCATAGATAACTGCAAGCTTTGAAGAAAGGTTGTTCTTACCTATGTACTTAGCTGAAGCTGTACCCTGAAGAGGATCTGAGAAGCATACACGGAATGCATTGTCATACTGTGTACAAGGTACTGATGTTCCTGAAGGTGTAAGCTGGAAGATGTTGTCTTCCTTTGTCTTCTCTGAAACAGCTACACAGGGAGCTGATGTAACAGTACCCATAAGAAGCTGCATGTTCCAGTCCTTAAGTGTGTTGTAAGCATTTACTGCCTTTTCTGCATCATGCTCATCATCTTCAAACTTGTACTCGATCTGAGCGCCGTTTATACCGCCTGCTGCATTGATCTCATCGATAGCGATCTGTGCACCGTTCTTTACTGCGTTACCGTAAACTGCAGCACCGCCTGTGATAGGTCCGATACCGCCGATCTTGAATGTAGCGCCTGTGCTTGCGCTGCTGTTGTCAGCTGCAGTAGATTCTGTAGCTGTGTCATCTGTTGTTCCTGTTGCAGAAGTATCTGCTGCGCCGCCACATCCGCAAAGAAGTGTTGCACCAAGAACTACAGCAAGTAACATGCTTGTAATCTTTTTCATAACTTCCTCCTTAAAATCCGAATCCTTACGGATCCTTTGTATACAATGATACATATGTAACATCATATAAAATACATCATTATATTAAATAAGTCAAATTCAATCGTTATTAAACGAATATACAGCTATATAAGGAAGCGTAAGCATTAACGCGTATGCATACCTTAGATCCGCGACAAGCGGTGTCGCTAGTAAAAGCGTCATTGTCAGCATAAAGACCGGCAGATAGGGATAGAGCTTATCCGCTCTTTTACTGCATATACAGATCGCAGCCAGTATGAGCAGGATCCACAAAAATCCTCCCATGCAGTAGAACTGACCGTATATGGGTATCATGCTGTAGAGCTTTGTCATCAGTTCGTTTATCTTTATAAGGACAGGTCCATTAATGACCGGTTTTTCGTACAGATCCATGTCATTTTCGGTTATACCGAAATTCACTGTCTGCTGGGGATTCATCGGAGCCCAGTAGCCCATGGTCAGATCGATATATGCTTTTATATAGGTAAGCGGATGCTTAAGGCCGATATTGATCCACAGTCCAAAGAACTCTTTCTTGTGAGAATCAAAAAACTGCTTGTCTCCGTCAATGACCCAAGACGTCATTGTATCTGCCCCCTGGATCGAATATCCTGCACGTATGTAATCAAAAGAGTTTATGCTTTCAAGCCATCTTATCTGTTCATCACTCATCTGCTCATTATCCACGATGACTCTGCCTATCTGCTGCAGCGGTATGCACAGATTGAACACGTAATCATCCTTCTGTACTTGGCAGGCTCTCATCAAAGGGCCTCTGCAAAGCGAAGCCGCTACGATAACCAAAAGAGACATTATGATGTATCTCTTTAACTGCTTTCTCATCAAAAAGAGCCATATCACAACAGTTGCGATAAAAGCATAGTATCCGTTGTGCCTTAAGACGCACATAAAAAATCCGCATATGACAAACAGTATGCCATCCCTGAGTGAATCCTTTTTATCATCT
The DNA here is from genome assembly GCA_902789785.1 of uncultured Lachnospiraceae bacterium. Taxonomy (GTDB): domain Bacteria; phylum Bacillota; class Clostridia; order Lachnospirales; family Lachnospiraceae; genus Colinaster. The sequence goes on along the minus strand of CADAPR010000001.1, from coordinate 42,852 downwards.
TTGTCATGCTGTTTCCCTGTTCTTATGCATATGCGCATAATGGTAAGAGTGAACACCAGAACGGACATGGAAAAGAGCACATCCTTCCAGATGGTGACTGCATACATAAGGTTATAGGGAAGCAGTATAAAGATCAAAAGAAGACAGATCCTTGTGCTTTTCCTTACACCGTATTCATACATGCACTCTATCGCATAGCCGATGGTCAGACTGACCATCAGGATCTGAAACAGCGTATAGCTGAATATCCCGCCGTACATATCCTTTGTAAAAAAGTATCCGATATTGTAAAAGAGTCTGAAAAGCGCAGTATGGATCCACGGATGATGATTCACATATTCTTCCGTTCCGATAGCCTGTCTTAGCTGGCTTAGGCTGTCGGGAGTCATCACTCCGGGATAGTTAAGAGCAAGAAACGGGATGCAGCAAACAAATACTATCGCTGCATATGTAAGAAATATCTTTAAAGAAAAGGCATTACCTGTCAGGTTTTTTTTTTCGTTAAAAGCTCTGACAGTTTTAGTTATCATGATCTCAAGAAGCGCCTGAAACATGACAAACAGTCCTATCAGGCTGCATGTCACAAATACTGCGATAAACAGCCTGTTTTCAAGGCCGCCGCTAAGATCATCAAACAATGCGTACAAAATGGCAAACAATGCGCCTAAAGAATATGATGCTATCCTTATCTTCTTATTATCACTGTCTGAAGATATCAGTTCATCTCGATATAAAAGAACGATAAAGCTTGAAGCAAATACGCACAACAAAAGAATATTGGTAGACTCAAGTCCGCCAATATTCATCCATGCGTATGTTACAAAAAAGCTAAGTATCAGATTCCTTATCTGTTTCATTTAAGTTCCTGTTCCAAATATGTCTTTATGGCATCATGCCAGTCGCAGAAAGTATATCCGCCCACTGCCTTTAGCATGCGGTTCTCAAGTATCGAATGAGCCGGTCTGTTGGCAGGCGCGCCGTATTCTGCGGTGGATATGCCTATAACTTTTGTATCCTTGCCTGCAAGCTTAAATATCTCGCTTGCAAACTCGGCCCAGTTGCAGCTTCCCTCGCAGGTAGCATGATATATGCCGTAGTTTCTTGTAAACATTATGCTGTCTATAGCCTTTACAAGCTCTGCGGTGCTTGTAGGCGTACCGAACTGATCATTAACGACTCTTACCTCGTCATGATCCTTGGAAAGACGAAGCATCGTCCTTACAAAGTTCTTTCCGTCGCCGTAAAGCCATGCGGTCCTGAAGATGAAGAATCTGTCCGCAAACATAGTCACCATCTTTTCCGCTTCAGCCTTTGTCTTTCCGTATACACTCTGCGGACATATCGGATCCGACTCATAGTAAGGTGTCTGCTTTGTTCCGTCAAATACATAATCCGTAGAAATATGTATCATTCTGGCACCGACTGCTCTTGCAGCGATAGAGAGGTTTCTCGGTCCTATCACATTTACCTTGAATGCGATATCCTCATTTGTCTCGCATGCATCAACCGCTGTATAGGCTGCACAGTTTATTATCGCATACGGCTTTTCGCTCTCGACAAGATCGGTCACATCTTTGATATTGGTTATATCTAGCTCATCCACATCTGTATTAATAAGCTCGATCCCGTTCCTGTCCTTGTAAAAGCTGTTTATCTCTCTTCCGAGCTGACCGTTGCAGCCCGTAACAAGTATCTTCTTCATAGATTATTTCTCCCCCAGTCCCAGTCTGTTCATGGCTGAGAATATCGCTCTTACGGAAGCTCTCGTGATATTTGAGCTTACGCCTACACCGTAAGTAACTGCTCCGGTATTTGCATCTAACAGATGGATATATGCTGCTGCCTGTGAATTTGAACCCGACTGAAGAGCATGCTCTGAGTAGTCAAGTATCTTGATATCGATATCAAGGCTGTCCTGAAGAGCTCTCTTGACAGCATCGATAGGTCCGTTTCCGATACCCTCTGCAGTCTTTTCAACATCGTGATCTGTATAAGTGAGCAGTATCTTGGTATCGAAGTTGCTCTCTGTCTCGTCTGAAAGGTCATCAACCCTGAGCTTTCTGAAATGAAGAGGCTCTTTTCTGTCAAGGTACTCGTGCTTGAACTCTTCCATGATCTCGTCAGGCGATACCTCTCCCTTCTTTTCCGAAAGGACCTGGATGACATTGGCAAACTCCTTGTGCATAGCCTTGGGAAGCTTGAATCCGAAGTAGTTGTCCATGATGAATGCCACGCCGCCTTTTCCCGACTGGCTGTTGATCCTGACAATGGGTTCGTACATCCTTCCTATATCCGAAGGATCGATAGGAAGATAAGGCACCTGCCATATCTGGCTGTTTCTTTCCTTCATCGCCTGAACGCCCTTGTTTATCGCATCCTGGTGAGAACCTGAAAATGCAGTGAATACCAGCTTGCCTGCGTAGGGATGTCTGGGATGTATAGGCATCTTGCAGCATCTTTCGTATATCTCTATTATCTCGTTTATATTCTCAATGTTAAGCTTTGGATCTATTCCCTGCGAGAACATGTTGTAGGCGATATTTAATATATCAACATTACCCGTTCTCTCGCCGTTTCCAAACAGTGTACCCTCTACCCTGTCTGCACCTGCAAGCATAGCAAGCTCTGCGCTGGCTACACCGCAGCCTCTGTCATTATGCGGATGGATGCTTAAGATAACGCTCTCACGCTTGTTAAGGCGCTTGTTCATCCACTCGATACGGTCTGCATATACATTTGGCGTTGTCATCTCAACCGTTGAAGGAAGATTGATGATTATGGGATTTTGAGGTGTCGGTCCCCATTCATCTATGACAGCATTGCAGATCTCAAGAGCAAAGTCATCCTCGGTTCCCGTATAGCTTTCCGGAGAATACTCAAGAAAGATATTTCCGTCAAAGTTCTTTGCTCTCTCTTTTACCATTCGTGTTCCGGCAAGAGCGATATCTATTATCTCCTTCTTGTCCTTATGGAAAACAACATCTCTCTGCAGTGTCGATGTTGAGTTGTATATATGGACTATCGTATTCTTTATACCCTGGATCGATTCAAATGTCTTGTCTATGAGTTCTTCTCTGCACTGAGTAAGCACCTGCACCTTGCAGTCATCGGGGATCATCCTTCTGTCCACGAGCTGGCGAAGGAAATCATATTCTATCTGGCTCGCTGACGGAAAGCCTATCTCTATCTCCCTGAATCCGAGCTTTAGCAGATATTCAAAGAACTCGATCTTCTCATCAACCTGCATCGGGTCGATAAGAGCCTGATTGCCGTCTCGCAGATCCACGCTGCACCATACGGGTGCCTTTTCGATCTGCTTGTTTGGCCACTCTCTTTCCGGATAATCAATAACCGGAACTCTCTGATAACGCTTGTAATTCAACATGTCAACGCTCCTCCTGATAATTAATCTAAAAAAAGACGCCGTAATCATACGGCGCCGCAATTTTTTCTATTCTCCGAGTCCACTTTCGATAGCTGCAACCAGGGATTTTAAAGCATCAGCCTCATCTTCTCCGTCGCACTTGATCTCTATCTCGTCTCCACACTTTACACATGCTCCCAAGACACTCAGAACACTCTTTGCATTCGCTGTACTATCACGAAATGTGAATGTGATCAATGATTTGTACTGCATTGCTTCCTTGCATAGTATACCTGCAGGTCTTAGGTGTAACCCCGTGGGATTCTTTATGACTACCTTTTGGGAAACCATACCTTTGATACCTCCAAACTTTGTTGCTACTCCCTCTTAACATAATATCATTATTTCATCGTCTTTTCAATAAGCTTTGCAAGCTTTGAGGCTTCCTCTTCTATAACAGCTTTATCCTTGCCCTCGATCATTACTCTTACCTTGGGTTCGGTGCCGGAAGGACGTATGAGCACTCTGCCTTCACCCGCAAATCTCTTTTCAAGCTCGTCTATCGCTTCTTTGATCTTAGGATATTCAAGATAGCGATCCTTTTTATCATTGCTGACCTTTGCATTGACCAATGCCTGAGGCAGGACAGTCATAATCTTTGATAGCTCGCTAAGCTTCTTTTTGCTGTCAACTATGACCTGCAAAAGATGAAGTGCACTTAAAAGACCGTCTCCCGTCGTATTCTCGTCAAGCAGTATGACATGGCCTGAATTCTCGCCGCCAAGAGTTGCTCCTATCTCTTTCATTCGCTCGAGGACATATCTGTCGCCGACCTTTGTAGTCTCGATCTTTATCCCGTTTTTCTTTGCCATTAGAACAAAGCCGAGATTTGTCATTACCGTTACTACAATGGTGTTATTCTTAAGCTTTCCCTTATCCTTAAGGTAGTTTCCAACGATAGCCATTATCTGATCGCCGTCAACCACATTTCCTTTTTCATCCACGGCAAGGAGTCTGTCCGCATCTCCGTCAAAGGCAAGACCCACATCAGCCTTTTCCTTCTTTACCCTGCTTACAAGCTCCTCCATATGTGTGGAACCGCATTTGTCATTTATGTTGGTTCCGTCAGGATCATTGTGTATGGCAATGACATCTGCGCCCAGCTTCTTTAATGCCGTAACGGAAGTATAGTATGATGCTCCCTCGGCACAGTCAGCAACTATCTTTAAGCCTTTAAGATCCACGTAAGCAGACCTTATCGAATGCTCAACATATTCATCGCTTGCTCCCTCAAGGTATCTGACACATCCTATGTCTGTTCCTGTAGGGAATCTGATACCCTTAAAATCATCTCTTATGAGAGCTTCCATCCTGTCTTCGAGTTCATCCGGAAGCTTGAATCCGTTTTTATCGAAAAACTTGATGCCGTTAAATTCAACCGAATTATGCGATGCCGAGATAACAACACCAGCATCAGCCTTATGCTTTTTAGTCAGATATGCGATCGCCGGCGTGGGTATGATACCCGCATATAAAACATCGGCTCCCATGCTGCATATCCCGGCCATGAGTGCATTTCCAAGCATATCCCCCGAGATCCTTGTATCGCTTCCTACTATGATCACGGGCTTTTTCTTTCCTGTGAGCACGCATACTCCCGCCTGCCCAAGCTTCATTGCAAGCATAGGTGTAAGCTCTTCATTGGCAACGCCTCTCACACCGTCTGTACCGAATAATCTGGCCACCTTACTCATCCTCCTGCTCTTCTTCCTCTTCCTCTCTTATCTGCGAGATATGCAGTGAAAGAGTCGTCCTTGTCTCGGTATTTGAATCCGGGATTATGACTCCGTCGGGGAGGAACTTCTTTATATCTATCTCTTCTTCAATATTCCTTGTCGCGCCTGTTATATCAATTGCATCGTTTATATCGATCTTTTGAATGTTCTTTAGCAGGCTCTGTTTTCCGGCAATGTTTATATAGCTTATTGTGCTTGTCAGATTTCCGTCCACTTCATATCCGTCGGCAGGAACTCCCGTGTAGCCGTATTCGATGGGAACTCCCTTGATCAGCCAGATAGATGCTGTTGTCTGTACATCGCTGATGTTCTTGCTGATCCTCTTGTCGATTATCTCCTTGCCGTCGGAATCATAAAGATGAATCGGAAGCGAGATGTTTACATCGGAGTTTGCATTTGTTATATCTATCTCTACCGATACCGTATTTACTGTATTTACAACAGATTCCGGACCTGAGATAGATACGGCATTCTGCGCGGTGCTTGTTGAATTCAAAAGATAATTCTCAGCAGGAGTGCCCTGTACATCCACGCTGATAGGCAGCTGTCTGCGCTTGATATTCTCAACGCTCACACGAAGATAATCCTTGTCAGCCTTAAGATCATCAGTATCAACACTGTTTTTTGTACAGCTTAATTCTATCGGAATGTAGTTTCCTTCAGTCAGCTTGTCAACATCCGCGATAGCTGAGATGTTCTTGTCTGAAAGCTCTGAGAGAACAGATCTTGCTGCTCTTACAGTAACCCTGATGGTATCGCTTCCTTCTAGTACCTCAACATATTTATTGTTATCTGTCAGCTTGCTCAGATTTACCATCTGAACATTTACCGTATATGTCTGCTGACCAACGGGATCGTTGATATTGATGGCTATGAGCCAAAGCAGACTTGCTATAAGGACCGCAAGAATCTTGAGTCCGAGATTGTTAGTCAGCTTTTTTGCCATTCTTCAGGTCCTTTACCTTTCTATGTTTTTTCTTTTTCTCGTCCACTGGCTTATCCTGGATCGATGTAAGACGCTCTTCGACCTCCTCCACAGTAAGCCCTCTTTCAAGATTTCCCTTGTACGCGATGCTTATCTTGCCGGTCTCTTCGGAAACGATGATGACCATGGCATCCGTCTCTTCAGACATGCCCACTCCGGCACGGTGTCTCGTGCCAAGTTCCTTGCTGAGCATCATGTTGTCTGAAAGAGGAAGGTAACATGTTGCCGAAGAAATCCTGTCTCCGTCTATTATCACAGCTCCGTCATGAAGCGGAGTGTTATGTTCAAATATGTTTATTAGAAGCTGGCTGGTCACTATGGCATCAACACTTATGCCCGTTCTTTCAAATTCTGCGAGATTGTCGTTTTGCTTGACAACGATGAGCGCGCCGGTCCTTACCTTGCCCATCTCAACGGAAGCCTTTGCTATCTCTTTGATAGTCTTGTCCGAGAACAGGCCACCTTCTTCACTGTCTCTGAATATATCTCCGAAGAACTTCTTCTTTCCAAGTTCTTCCAGCGCTTTTCTAAGCTCCGGCTGCAAAACTACGATGATACCGGTTACGGCAATGGATACGATGCTCTTAACGATCCAGAGAATGGTCTGCATCTCAAAGATATAGGCAATAAAAATGAATACCAAAATAACGACCACTCCCTTTAGGAGTGCCCATGCTCTGGTATTCCTTATCCAAACCATTATCTGATATACGAGAAAGGCAATTATCAAAATCTCGATGATGTCCGTCACATGAGCCGCAGGCACATGGAGATTATTGACATAATCGCCAAACCAATGCTGAAACTGTTCCATATAAACCAACCTATATCAAAGCTAAAAGCTATGTTGTCCGTCTTACCCCGTTTGCCGTTCTTACAGTCTTTGCAGAAGAAGATGATGAAGACTGATTTGATGATGCAGGACGTCTTCTCCTCTCAGCTCCAAACTTGGGGACTGCCTTTACGTAGTAGTAATACTCTTCATCCTCAAACTGAAGGTTCTCTGTCTGCCTGTAGTCAAGTCCGTGCGCAAAGAATTCGATCACGAACCCCAAAAGGGCAGCAAAGATCGTGCCGAACATGATCCCGGCCATCGAGTAGTCAAGATGCATTCCCAGAAGACACACGGTAAGAAGCACGATATTAATGATCGCTCCAGCGATGATCGCAACTTTCCAGCTGTGATCAAACGACATGCGTCTTATTACATATACAAGGATGAGCACTACAGAGAAGCAGATCACCATGCATATCATGGATTTGTTCCCTATCATGCTGTCTATAATCGCTCTTAGCCTTGTGACCATGTTCTCGCTGGCTACCTCTGAGAGCATATCCTTGTTTGCATCAACATAATTGATGAGGTATGAAAGGATAACTCCGAAAGCCACCGATACAATGGAAAAAGGTGTACCCAAAAGCCCCATTGCTATAGGCATGAGATACGGTATCTTAAATGCGAACAAGATCGGCATCAGCAAGACAACAAGCGCTTCCTTGGGTGCAAATCTTAAATACAGTATATACATCAAAAGAAGCAGCACTGCCGCAACTATCGCAGTCTCAAGACTCAATGCATAAAAATGCAGCAGCACGAACAGCCCCGCAAGCAGCGATGTGAACACCATTGGCATGAATGAGCAAAAAAGCGCTGCCATGAGCACTACCGCTCCGTCTGATATCTTTGCCATATAGCCCATCTTCACATTTATCACAGTAAGTATGATCAATGCGAGCAAAAACTTTAGCATCGGATTGATGTAAACCGCATATTTTGAATATATTCTGCTGAAACTCTTTTTTAATGTGATCAAACTCGACATTATATTATCTCTCTTGCTCCTCGCTGTAGTATTTCCTGCTCAACTTGTCCATAACGGATATGTATGAGTTGAGACTCTTTTTTGCCTTGGAAAACTTATATACCGACCATATATATGTCGGGATAAGATACAATGCCATAAGAATGATATATGTCTTTCCAAGATGCGTTATATATCCCACGAGGTCTATATCGTATATACCCTCGAGAAATGCCTCGAAATTGATGAATGCCAGCAATCCCACAACTATGGCAAATGCCAGTGTTCCGTATACAAATGATTTCAACAGCTGCATGAATATATAGTCTGTTCTGAAATACTGTCCTATCGGAAGGTATTTCTTGCCGGTCCCTTCCTCATATGCAGCCAGTCTGGTCATTACCCTGACCTTTGTTTCATCTACCATTTCATTTCCTCAAAAGTCTAATGCTACTGTTCCAAGAATCTCATCTTTGCACTTGACTTGCCTGACGGATTGTAGCCGTCATCCTTTTTCTTTGTCGGATCTATGCCAAATGCCCTGTTAAGGCCGTTTGTCAGTTTTGTTCTGCATGCATCGCAGTATCTTCCGGATCTGATCATCGCTCCGCAGCTCTCGCAGTTGAGTCCTACCATTGAATCCTCGGAAAACTGCAGTCTGTCCTCTCTTATCCACTGTCTGATCTGCTGAGGATCAACATCACAAGCCTCCGCAACGTCATTTATATCGCAGTTTCTGTTTTCATCTATGTACTTCTTTACTACCTGAAATTCCTGCTCTATCTCTTCTCGACAGCTTGGACATATAGCCGGTCCTGTTATGTAGTTAAACAGTCTTTTACATCTTTTGCAAGTTCTTACATCCATATGTCACACCTCCGGCAATCAGTTTCATTAATGTATATATCGCTTACTATACATACCTTTCTAAATTTTACATCATTTCGGGCAAGTTTAAAAGCTTTTTTGCGTTTTTTGCCCAGATGCATCCCTGTCAAAAGCTCATTTGCTGCTGTGGACTCATTATCTCTTTTATGCGCATGTAAAGTCCCGTATATCTTTTTTTCTCGCTCTCGTTTCTTATCATGGCATTAACGGTGTCACAGCTGCCCAGGATCATCACGCATCTTTTGGCTCTGGTTACACCCGTATAGAGCAGGTTTCTTGTCAAAAGCGGTCTCGGTCCTCCAAGAAGCGGCATGATCACAGCCGGATATTCGCTTCCCTGGGCCTTGTGAATGGTTATGGCATAAGCCAGTTCCAGTTCATCAAGTCCGTCGTAGGTGTATCTGACTCTTCTTATCTCATCGTATTCGACTGTTATGGCGCTGTCATCTATCTCAACGATCGTTCCCACATCTCCGTTAAAGACTCCGCTTCCGCTGTCTATGACGATCCTGTTCTTGCCAAGTATCTCCCATTCCAGGGAATAGTTGTTCTTTGTCTGCATGACCTTGTCGCCTTCTCTGAAGATGTTGTCGCCGTATTCCTTTTCCTTTTTTTGCTTATTAGGAGGATTTATATATTTTTGCAGTATCCTGTTTAAGGCTTCGACCCCGAGCGGTCCTATATGAGTCGGTGTAAGGACCTGGATCTGTGATGGAGCGGCATCAACGTATCCCGGAAGCTTTTCAGTTATGAGCTGGATCATATGCTTGTATATGACATTTACATCGCTTCGCTCAAGGAACAGAAAATCCTTGCTGTTTGTACCTAGCTGGATGCTCTCTCCTCTGTTTATCTTATGCGCATTGACTACTATATCAGACATCTTGGCCTGTCTGAAGATATGATCGAGAGTGACTGTCGGATAGCATTTTGAGGATATCAGATCATACAATACCTGTCCCGGACCTACGCTTGGAAGCTGATTGACATCCCCTACGAGTATGAGTCTTGCTCCCATGGGGATCGCCTTTAGCAGAGCGTTGAACAGTGCAATATCTATCATTGACATCTCATCTATGATAAATACATCGGCTTCCAGCGGATTGTCGGCATTTCTTTCAAAATACACGCTCCTTCCGCTTTCCGAAATGGCACCGTTTAGCTCGAGCATCCTGTGAACAGTCCTTGCTTCATATCCGGTTGCCTCGGTCATTCGCTTTGCCGCCCTTCCTGTCGGAGCAGCAAGCATTACTTCAAGCCCTTCCTTTTCAATACAGTGGATTATCGCATTGATGGTGGTCGTCTTTCCGGTTCCCGGTCCTCCCGTTATTATCATTATCCCGGACTGCATGGCAAGTCTTAGCGCTTTTTTCTGCATTTCATCAAGCGTCAGTCCGAGTTCCTTTTCCACACGCTCTACCATTTTGTCAGACATGATATTTCCAGTATCTTCATGACTGTCTGACAGTTTCTTGAGCAATGAAGCGACAGAAAGCTCCTGATGGTACATATAGGACGTATAGCAGTTTGTCATCGCGTATTCATTCTTAATGATGATCTTTTTCTCAACAGAAAGGTTGGGATACTGTGCATCTATGGCTTCAGTCTCTACTCCCAAGAGTTCCTTTGCCCTTACTGTAAGCTCCTCCATCGGAAGATAAGTGTGGCCTTCGCTCATTGCCTGTGTCAGAACATAAACGATGCCGCTCTGTATCCTGTATTCGGAATCAACTTTTATACCGGCCTTTTTTGCGATCTCGTCAGCCTTCTTGAAGCCGATCCCGTCAACCTCATCGATTATCTTGTACGGATTATCCCTTATGATGCTATATATCATGTCGCCGAAGGCGTCATATATCTTCACAGACATGGTCTGGCTTATTCCGTATTGCGACAAAAAAATAAGAGCATCCTGCTGTTCTTTCTTTCCAACCACCTGCTCACAGATCGATTGCGCTATCCTCTCGCTTATGCCTTTAATCTTTATGAGTCTGTTAGGTTCCTGTTCAATTACCTTAAAGGTGTCCTCGCCGAATTCATTGACTATCCTTTTTGCCATCTTTGTTCCGACACCCTTTATGATCCCGGAGGAAAGATATCTCTCTATGCCCATGATCCCGGTAGGGAGTATGGCTTTTATCGACTCGATCTTTAGCTGCTGTCCGTAAACCGGATGGATGACATACTCGCCGCTTATCTCTACCATCTCGCCTTCGTCATAGCCCGACAGAGTTCCCACGCATATCACATCGTCATATTCAGTTGTAAGTTCCATTACACCATATCCGTTAGTCTCGTTTCTGTACAGGAAATGGTCTATCACTCCGGTCAGCTTTTCCACTGATACTCCCTGATCGTTTATCCATTAATAAATGCTGCCCTTTAAGGACAGCATTTTATTCACATATCATAATTGCGTTTCATCTGTTCATACAGCATCTGAGCAAGCCCCAGGCTGTTCTGCTCCGTAGAGTCGGATGCAAGCTTCTGAATTGTGTTGTCTTTGAAATAATCAACAAGATTTGAAGTGCTCTGACTCTGATATTCGCTCTTTGGTATCGTCTTGTTCATCTCCTTGAACACCTGCTCAAGGAAGTAGCTCTCAAACTCCTTGCATACCTTCATGAGCTCATCATCGCTCTTGCCCGAGTAATCCGCACTCGCAACCGATTTTAACTTCTCGGCTGCAGCATTGCTCACCGTGGTGCTCATATATTCACTGTATCCGCTTGTCAGTCCGTTAAGATCGATCTGTGACATCTAATTACCTCTTAAGATTGTTAGCCAGTTCCATCATGGAATCTGTAGTTGTTATCGCTTTTGCGTTCATCTCATATGCACGCTGTGCAACTATCATGTTTACCATCTCATCCACTACCTGAACGCCCGAACCTTCAAGATAACCCTGACGGATAACGCTCTTTTGAAGATTTGCGTTGGTAGCTTCGTTCATTGCGGCCCCGCTGGCTGCCGTAGGTATGTAAAGCGTATCGCTTGTTTTTTCCAGTCCCGAAGGATTGTTGAACTGATACATGCCGATCGTTATCCCTATCGGCTGAGGATTGTTCTGTGCATCGGGATAGCACAGCTGTCCGTTTGCATTGACGCTGATCTTGTTTGCCGCATACTGAGAAGTATTTAATGATATCGCTCTGCCGGTGCTGTCAAACACGGGAAGTCCGTTGGATGTAGACAGAACAAGTGTCGAACCCTGACCTGTACTGAATCTGAAATCACCGTTACGAGTATATTTAACGACTCCGTCCTCGCCTCTTACGGCGAACATGCCCTTGCCTTCTATTGCAAATGCAGTATCTGATTCCGATGCAAGCATAGGTCCCTGCTTGAATATCGTTGTTATAGATGAATTTCTGACACCGAGTCCGACCTGTGCGCTTATCGGCTTGTTCTCACCGTTAGCTGTAGTTGTCTTTGACTGAAGATCCTGATATAACAAGGATTTAAACTCGGCAACTTCCGTCTTGTATCCTGTTGAATTGACATTTGCCAGATTATTGGCTATCGTGTCAACATTTGTCTGCTGTGCTATCATGCCGCTGGCTGCTGACCATAAAGATCTGACCATACCTTATCCTCCTTATACTTTGCCAAGCTGTCTTGATGCTATCTCAAGCGTTGAATCGATCGTTGTTATTATCCTCTGATTGCTCTCATACTGACGCGAAACGCTTATCATCTCTACCATCTCCTGTACAACCTGCACATTTGATGTCTCAAGATATCCCTGATTGATCGTATAATCTCCGGGGATCTCAGTCGCGCCCTTTACCGGCTCATAGTAGTTCTCGCCGTAATGCTCAAGATAATTGTAATCCTGAAAATCTGTTATCTTGATTGTTCCGACGCTTGCTCCGTCCTGGAATACGTTGCCTCTGGTATCTATGGCAACGTCCCTTACCGGATCTACCTTTATCCTGCTGTCACCTGTTCCAAGGACATAATCCCCGTCCTTGGTGACAAGATAACCTTCCTTATTTACGGTAAATGCACCGTCTCTTGTATATTTTGTGGATTTCTGACCGGCCTTGTTGGTGAATTCTATGCTGTAGAATCCCTTGCCGGAAATAGCCAGATCATATGTATTGCCGGTGACCCTGAACGGTCCCTGAGAATAATCGGTATAGTTCTCGCCGATCTTGACTCCGAGATTCATATTGCCTATGCCCTTGGCGATATTCGGAGTATCAGATATGTCTTTTATCTTATATCCTAAAACAGTGTCAAAGGCCTGGCTGGTTGCTCCCTCCTTTTTAAAACCGTGCGTATCGGAATTCGCAAGGTTGTTGGTGAGAACATCCATCCTGTGCTGTTCATTTAGCATACCCGTGTATGCAGTGTACAAGCCTTTAACCATAGATAAACTTCCTTTTCTTTAATTACTCGGTATCTCTGTATCCCGCAAGGAATTCGACATAGCGTCCTGTTCCGATGGCAACAGCCGTCATGGGCTCTTCCGCCGTCATGGTCGTTATACCGGTCTTTGCACAGATCAGATCCTCAAGTCCGCTAAGCAGGCTTCCGCCGCCGGTGAGTACAATTCCTCTTTCGGCGATATCGGCTGCAAGCTCCGGAGGAGTCTTTTCTAAAATACCATGTATCGCTTCTACTATCTGAGCTGTGGTGCTCCTTAATGCCTCCTCGGTATCCTCCGAAGAAACTCGTATCGTCTTTGGAAGACCTGTTACAAGGTTACGTCCTCTGACATCCATATATATGGGCTCGCTTCTCTTGAAAGCGGAACCGATCTTTATCTTCATGTCTTCAGCAGTACGTTCACCTATTAAAAGGTTATGCTTCTGACGCATGTAACGGACTATCGCTTCATCAAAGTTATCGCCGGCGATCTTTATGGAATCACTGACAACTGTTCCTCCAAGCGAGATGACCGCTATATCCGTTGTACCGCCGCCTATGTCTACTATCATGTTTCCGCAAGGCTTGCTGATGTCGATACCGGCACCGATAGCTGCCGCGATCGGCTCCTCTATGATAGCCACTTCTCTTGCGCCTGCCTGATATGTAGCATCCTCAACAGCCTTCTTTTCAACTTCCGTTACACCGGAAGGAACGCAGACTGCGATCTTGGGTTTGCGCAAGCTCCTGTGTCCCACAGCTTTTGTGATGAAATACTTCATCATCTTTTCTGTAACGGTATAATCTGAAATAACGCCCTGACGAAGAGGTCTTACAGCCACGATATTACCGGGAGTTCTTCCCAGCATCAGTCTGGCTTCCTCGCCAATAGCCTTTATCTTGTTTGTATCTCTATCAAAAGCAACAACTGAGGGCTCCTTTAAGACAACACCCTTGCCCTTAAGGTAAACCAGTATGCTTGCAGTACCTAAATCAATTCCTATATCTGTTCCCTGCATGTTAGGCCCCTTTCATATAATCATCCATAATCTGATATATTATATATGATTTTGAGCCTGTTTTAAAGGGGGCAATCTTAATTTCACAAAATCTTAATACTTTGTCACTTATCAGAAACAAAAACGCACGCTGCCTTAAAGGTATTTCCTTTATAAGCATCCGTGCGTTTCATAAACTATATCGGTACTTACGGGCGTTTACTTAACCCTTTTTTGAAAGCATCTTTTTTATGTACTGACCTGTATAGCTCTCCTTGTGCTCTGCAACCTCTTCGGGAGTTCCCGCACATAGCAGAGTTCCGCCTCTGTCTCCGCCTTCTGGACCAAGATCGATTATATAGTCAGCAGTCTTTATGACATCTAAATTGTGTTCTATCACAACGACCGTATTTCCGCCGTCTGTCAGTCTCTTTAAGATCTCTATCAGTTTTGATACATCCTCAAAATGAAGTCCGGTAGTCGGTTCGTCAAGGATGTAGATCGTCTTTCCTGTCGATCTTCTGCTAAGTTCCGTTGCAAGCTTTATACGCTGCGCCTCACCGCCCGAAAGCTGTGTAGAGGGCTGACCGAGCTTTATATATCCGAGTCCGACCTCATAGATCGTCTTCATTATCCTGCTTATCTTTGGAACGTTTTCAAAAAACGTGACAGCTTCCTCGACCGTCATATCCAGTACATCGTATATGGATTTGCCCTTGTATTTTACTTCGAGCGTCTCTCTGTTGTATCTCTTTCCTGCGCAGACCTCGCATGGCACATATACATCCGGAAGAAAATGCATCTCTATCTTTACTATTCCATCACCGCTGCAGGCCTCGCATCTTCCGCCCTTTACGTTGAAGCTGAATCGTCCCTTCTGATAGCCTTTGGCTTTTGCATCACTCGTTGATGCAAACAGATCTCTTATAAGATCGAATACACCGGTATAGGTCGCGGGATTTGATCTGGGTGTGCGCCCGATCGGAGACTGGTCAATATTTATTACCTTGTCTAGCTGTTCGATACCGAGTATTCTGTCATGCTTTCCCGGTATCGTACGTGCTCTGTTCAGTTTCTTTGCAAGCTTTTTATAGAGTATCTCATTGATCAGAGAACTCTTTCCCGATCCCGATACGCCTGTAACGCATGTCATGACTCCGAGAGGTATCTTAACATCAACGTTTTTAAGATTGTTCTCTGCTGCCCCTTTGACTTCAAGCCATCCGTTTGGCTTTCTTCTGATATCAGGGATCGGTATGCTCTTTTTTCCGGAAAGATACTGTCCCGTTATCGATTCGGGGACATTCATTATATCCTTGGCAGTACCTGTCGCCACAACCTCTCCGCCGTTGCTTCCGGCTCCCGGTCCTATATCAACTATCCAGTCCGCAGCATACATGGTATCCTCATCATGCTCGACAACGATCAGTGTATTGCCAAGATCCCTCAGATGCTTGAGCGTTGCAAGCAGCTTGTCGTTATCCCTCTGATGAAGGCCGATGCTTGGTTCGTCGAGTATATAGCAGACACCCACCAGTCCCGAACCTATCTGTGTCGCCAGCCTGATACGCTGTGCTTCTCCTCCCGAAAGCGATGCTGTCGCTCTTGAGAGAGTCAGATAGTCAAGACCTACATCCATCAAAAAGCCTACTCTTGCCCTGATCTCTTTTAATACCTGCTTTCCTATGATCTGCTGGTTTTTAGTAAGTTCAAGATTGTTAAGATATTCATAGAGCGTCCCGACGGACATCGATGTTATATCATAGATGTTCTTGTCATTTATGGTCACGGCCAAAGCCTCGGGTTTTAACCTCTTTCCGTTGCAGGCCTCGCAGGGAGATATGTGCATATAGCCTTCATATTCCTGCTTCATAGTTTCGCTTGCGGTCTCGCGGTAGCGCTGCATCATGTTCTTTATAAGACCGTCAAAGGTGATGGGGTATACGCCCTCTCCTCGCTGTCCTTTGTAATGGACCTTTACTTCTCTTGTATTCTTTCCGTATATGATCAGATCCTGAACGTCCTTTGAAAGCTTTTCAAAAGGCGTATCAAGAGAAAACTTGTATTCCTTTGCAAGAGCGCTCAATACGGCATAGGTAAAGCTTCCCTCGGAATTTGATGACTGCCATCCCATGCATGATATCGCGCCTTCATGGATGGACAGGCTTCTGTCGGGTATCAGAAGCTCCGGAGAAAACTCCATTGTATATCCGAGTCCGAAGCATGCAGGACATGCACCGTACGGATTGTTGAACGAAAAGCTTCTCGGCTCTATCTCCTGTATGCTTATCCCGCAGTCAGGACATGCAAGACTCTCGGAAAACTGCATAGTCTCGCCGTCTACGATGCTTATCTCAAGCAGTCCTTCAGCCAGTCCGAGCGCTGTCTCAACGGAATCTGTCAGTCTAGACTTTATCCCTTCCTTTATCGCAAGACGGTCAACAACTATCTCTATCGTATGCTTAATGTTCTTATCAAGCTTTATCTCTTCACTCAGATCATAAAGACTGCCGTCAACCCTTACCCTTGCAAAACCGTTCTTTCTTGCTCTCTCTACAACCTTGGCATGTTCACCTTTTTTTCCTCTTACAACAGGTGCCATTACCATGAATTTCGTGCCTTCGGGCTTTTGCATGATGATATCGACCATCTGATCAACGGTCTGTCTTTCTATCTTCTTCCCGCAGTTAGGACAATGAGGTATTCCGATACGAGCAAACAGGAGTCTGAAGTGATCATATATCTCGGTAACTGTCCCTACAGTGGATCTGGGATTTCTGTTAGTAGATTTCTGATCTATGGAGATAGCGGGAGAAAGCCCCTCTATCATCTCAACCTGCGGCTTTTCCATCTGTCCCAGAAACTGCCTTGCATATGAAGATATGGATTCCATATATCTTCTCTGACCTTCTGCATATATCGTGTCAAATGCAAGGGATGATTTTCCTGAGCCGGAAAGACCGGTAAGCACAACGAATTTATCCCTGGGTATATCTACATTTATATCCTTAAGGTTGTGTTCTCTTGCTCCTCTAATGCGTATGTAATCCTTGGCAGATATCTTTACTGCCGTATCATCTAATCTATTCATCAAGATCATCCAGTGCTTTCTTAAGTTCTATCATCTTGTCTCTAAGCTCGGCCGCTGTCTCGAAATCGAGCTCGGCCGCAGCCTTTTTCATCTGCTTTTCTATCTTTTCTATGAGTTTGACAAGCTCATCCCTGCTCATCGATTCGGGATCCTTCTCAAACCTTAGCTGTTCCTGCTCTATCTGTTTTGTTATGCTGATAAGATCCCTTACAGCCTTCTGTATCGTCTGAGGTGTTATGCCGTGCTCCGAGTTGTACTTCATCTGGATGGCGCGACGTCTGTTGGTCTCATCGATAGCCTCTTTCATGGAATCAGTCATGCTGTCGGCATACATTATAACATGACCTTCGCTGTTCCTGGCAGCTC
Organism: uncultured Lachnospiraceae bacterium; assembly: GCA_902789785.1. Lineage (GTDB taxonomy): Bacteria > Bacillota > Clostridia > Lachnospirales > Lachnospiraceae > Colinaster. The sequence goes on along the minus strand of CADAPR010000001.1, from coordinate 25,188 downwards.
TTCCTATGGTCTGTATCAGAGAAGTCTTTGATCTTAAAAATCCTTCCTTGTCCGCATCAAGTATCGCGACAAGGGTTATCTCAGGGATATCAAGTCCTTCTCTTAAAAGGTTGATCCCGACTAAAACATCAAAGACATCCAGTCTCATATCCCTTATGATCTGAGCTCTCTCAAGCGTATCTACATCTGCATGAAGATATCTCACCCTTATCCCGACATCCTTTAAATAATCTGTCAGATCTTCTGCCATTCGCTTTGTTAACGTTGTGATCATGACTTTGTGATTATTCTTTGTTTCCTTTTTTATCTCGCCAAGCAGATCGTCTATCTGACCCTCAACGGGGCGTACACTTACCTCGGGATCCAGAAGTCCCGTAGGTCTTATTATCTGTTCGGCCCTTAAAAGCTCATGCTCATCCTCATAGGTGTTTGGTGTTGCAGATACGAAAAGCATCTGATCTATCTTGTCTTCAAACTCGCCAAAGTTGAGCGGTCTGTTGTCCAGAGCTGAAGGCAGTCTGAATCCGTAGTCAACCAAAACTCTCTTTCTTGATCTGTCACCGGCATACATGCCTCCTATCTGAGGTATCGTTATATGCGATTCATCGATTATGATCAGAAAATCATCGTCAAAATAATCCATAAGGCATAAAGGAGTCGCTCCCGCAGGAAGGTTGTTAAGCGGTGCCGAATAATTTTCTATTCCCGAGCAGAATCCCGTCTCTCTTAGCATCTCGAGATCAAAATTGGTCCTTTCCGCGATACGCTGAGCCTCTATGAGCTTATCCTCGGATTTGAAAAATCTAATTCTTTCCTTAAGCTCCTCTTCGATCCTGTCGCAGCCCATAAGTATCTTTTCTCTCGGTATCACATAGTGAGATGCAGGGAATATCGCCACATGATCGAGCGTTGATTTCATTTTTCCGCTCAGAGGATCCACAAGAGATATCCTGTCGATCTCGTCACCGAAGAATTCAACCCTGATAAGATCATCTCCGCCCTGGGCGGGATATATCTCTATCAGATCGCCTCTTACCCTGAATGTTGCTCTTTCTATATCCATCTCGTTTCTGTCATACTGGATGGCGATGAGTTCACGTATAACGTCATCTCTTTCCTTGTTCATTCCCGGGCGCAGAGACACTATCATCTCATGGTATTCATCAGGGCTTCCCAGTCCGTAGATGCAGCTTACGGATGCAACGACTATGACATCTCTTCTCTCTGACAGGGATGCCGTAGCAGAGAGTCTTAGTTTTTCTATCTCGTCATTTATCGAGGAATCCTTTGCGATATAGGTATCGGAAGACGGGACATATGCCTCCGGCTGATAGTAATCATAGTAGGACACAAAATACTCCACCGCGTTTTCCGGAAAGAACTCCTTCATCTCCCCGTAGAGCTGGCCTGCAAGTGTCTTGTTGTGTGATATGATAAGAGTCGGCTTGTTAAGAGCTGCTATGACATTTGCCATCGTAAAAGTCTTTCCCGAGCCCGTAACGCCAAGCAGGGTCTCAAACTGGTTGCCCTGTTTAAAACCCTCAACAAGTTCCTTTATTGCCTGAGGCTGGTCGCCTGTAGGCTTGTACTCTGAATGTAATCTAAATTCCATCGGCTTTCCTGATCTGTATCCCAACTATACAGAATATATACCCTAATCGCAAAATTTAGAATACCATATTTATATCTCAACGTCCAAGCAGTCGTTGAAGGAAGCAAATCTCTTTAGTGTATTTTTAAGTTTTGCTTCCATGTTTTTTGTTACAGAAACGCCTTCTTCCCACCACAGGCCCTTGACTGAGAGCACTCCTTTTTTCCTGTCGCTAACAGCTTCTATCCTGCCCACAAATCTTTCACCGCAAATGATCGGCAGACTATAGTATCCATATTTTCGCTTTGTTGCGGGAGTATAAATCTCCCATGCGTATTTAAAGTCCCACAGAGCATATATAAGTGCTTTGTCCCACATGAGAGGATCTAGCGGGGCGATAAATGACATCCTCGACTTAAGATCTGCCTTCCTGTCAAGGATCTGTCTCATCAGTTCATCATCCTCGATGCGATAATAAAATGTCTGTTTTATTCCTTCAACACAGACGGGGCATATCTTTCCTTCATCAGCAAGATAGGAAAGCATCTCTTTTCGCTTTGATGCATTAATATCTATCCCTAAAAATGCTGTGGAATTCTTATCCCACAAAAGACCTACTGCACCGATCCGCCTGAGCATGCGCCATCTGATGAACTCTTCTTTATCCTTTAACGGATTTTTGGCATTTAATATCGATGCGTCTATATGTCTTCTTGCCAGATCATAGTACTTTCTGCTTCCGTTCTTATGATGAATGACAAGCTCTCCGTCAGTATACAGCTGCTCTAAAACAGATCTTGCAGCAAGCGATTCCTTATCCCAGTTTCCGCTCCAGTGCATGGATGAATGCCAGTATATCTTTCCTTTTATCGGAAGTTTATCACTGCATACAGGTCCGTTTTTTTCTATATGATCAAGAGCCTGTTTTTTTAGCTGTTCAAGACCTTCAAAACTCATTCCAAGCTCTTTGCTTCTTTCCCTGTAGTCACTAAAATAAGGCCAGTCGCCTACCGGCCATATCGAAAGCTCCTTATCGGCATAATCTATCAGTTTTCGATCCCTGTATAGAAGCTCGCTTAACATCGACTTCTTAAATCCCCCGACGCGTGACTGCAGGGTCAGTTCGGCATTCTTTCCGCAGACATCAACCGGATCGAACTGTATGCATCCTGCTTGGCAGATATAGTCATATGCTCCTTCTTTTCCGATAAAGCGATACGCACCTATAAGGCCCTGCTTTGACAGGATGAACTGTCTTGCCTGTTGTTTACTTATCGTTAACATCTATCGTACCTTTATATCTTTCAAACAGTTCATGAGAATACTCTTTTTTCATATCCGATTCGCGAACGATCTTCCAAAGCGCTGCTGCCGCCTTAAGTCTCTCCCTAAAGATTGCGGTCGCATCATCCGCACAGAAATCCTTTACGAATCTGTTCCACAAAAGAGCAGATCTGTCATACTTAGCATACGTCTTTTTGCCGTAGTAGACATCAATAAGATCCCCGAGCGTAAATGAGTTATCGTCACTTTCCTTTACAGCCTTGACTGTGGCGACCATGTCAACATTAAACCTGAAATTATCCTCTCCGGTTTCCTTTTTAAAGAATTCTCTGAACCTGTTGCCGAAAGTAAAACCGCACTCGATCAGTCCGCTTTCCTTTGTCAGCTTGATATTTCTGTCAATATCAGATTTCTTTTTCCTTTTAACGGGCAGGATCCTTTCTCCTTTAAAGTATGCCTCTATCACTCTGTTAAGCTCGATCTTGCCGGAGTCGGCCTTAAGTCCTTTGCTCTTGCATATCTTAATCAGCTCTTCCCTGTACCAGTAGTATCTTGAGAACTCCTCATAGCTTTTTATCTTGTCAAATTCAGGTCTTTCCATCATTCCCCTTAAAGATCAAACAGCGACATCTGCGAGTATCTGTCAGGCAGAGTCTTCATATATTCAAAGCATTCATCCGGTCTGTACATGATGCCGTTTTTTTGACACATGTCCCTAAACAGTCTCATCAGGCTCCTAGAATCTGGACTGGCAAGTTCATATGCATTGCCGTATGTTTTTATATACTTCTGCTTAAGTCCGGAAAAATGCTTATCCAGTGCATCATAGTAGTACTCCCTGTCGCCTTCTCTTAGAGTCATGCCCATGCCAAAGCATATGATGCCCTTTACATCTACCCGGACGCACTCTCTAATGATACTCTCGATATTCTCTTTTGTGTCATTGATGAATGGCAGGATGGGAGAGAGCCACACAACAGTAGGTATGCCTCTGTCTCTCATCCTTTCAAGGACTTCTATCCTTCTTTTTGTGTTGCACACATTCGGCTCGATCAAAGAACACAGCCTGTCATCATATGTGGTAAGAGTCATCTGTACCACGCATTTGGCATTTTTATTGATCTCATCTAAAAGATCGATATCTTCAAGGATCCGATCCGACTTGGTCTGTATCGCTAATCCAAAACCGTATTTGTTTATGATCTTAAGACACTTTCTTGTCATGCGGAGTTTTTCTTCGCAGTGCATGTAAGGATCTGACATAGCTCCTGTTGCGATCATGCATCTTTTTCTTTTTGACTTTAATGCATTCTCCAAAAGCTCAGGTGCATTCTGCTTAACTTCGATATCCTCGAAAGGATGCGTAAACCCGTAGCATTTGCTCCTGCTGTCGCAATAGATACAGCCGTGGCTGCAGCCTCTGTATATATTCATTCCGCACTGACCATTATTTGCCGTCAGTATGCCTTTGGCATCTACAAAATGCATCCCGTCTCCTATCCGTTCACCAGCTTTAAAAATCTCTTGTCGTTCATCTGCTCGTTTGTAACATACTCGCCGTTATGAAAGAATGCATAGTTTGTTACGGGAGTCGGTGCATTCTGAGCCCTGTCTTTTGTATCCAGCTTTATAGCCCTAAACTCAATACCGTTATCCTTTGCGGTCTTCTCAAGTACGGGTACATACTTTGCATTGAAAGGACACTGATTCGTATAATACAGGACATATCCTGTTTCATCGGTATGAGGATGCTTTGCGCACTCCTTAAACCTGGGGATTGTGCCATCATCGCTAAACGCCAGATACCACAGCTGAATGTGGCAATCTGATTCATCGCACACCTTAAAGCCCTTATATTCAAGGAACTTTGGATCTGAAAGAAAAGGTCTCTTCTTTGCGGCTGAAAGTATGCATATCCCCGATTTGTTCTTTTTTCTGCTGTCTTTGATACATGCATTTAAAAGATCCGTTGAATAGCCGTGTCCCTTAAGCGAACCCGATACCCACAGACAGTCTATATACATATATCCGTCCGCATCTATGGGTACCCAGGCATTTTCAGCGGGTATGTATTCTATGAAGCATTTGCCTCTCTCTTTGCTCTTTAGGAATACAAGCCCTTCGTCAAATCTGTCAAGAAGCCATGCTTTCTTTGATGAGACCTGGATATCGTTATTGTTTGCTATTGCACAGCATATGTGCTCTTTTTCAATGTTTTCCTTTGTTACTCTTATATATTCCATATCCTATCCCCTTTGTCTGATCGGATGTCTGATCACTGTCCTAAGCCTGTCATTTGGTACTTTCCTTGCATCCGATAGATATATCTCATGATGAAGTCTTGTCATTGACAGGTCATTCTCATAACCGTTTTCATTTATATATTCATCCATCAGTTTTACTGTCTGTGGCTCATCGTCATATGATCCGATATGCATGCACTGCACACACATCCCTTCCTCTATGGTAATAAACTCGACTTGCGAAAAATCCATCTTTTTCTTATTCGCTGCCTGACTGACAGCCCAGTCAAAATCATACTTTGATACAAAATCCGGAAGTCTTATAACGGATATCCATTTAAAATCTTCCTTATGACCGTAATCGATATCTTTCGCTCCATCCTGCCACCAGAAGCCCTCAAGAGGCGGGACGACATAGTCAAAATAGCCTTCTATCCTGTGATCGGATCTTTTACTCATCTTTATCGTGAAGGCGATACTATACAAAAGCTCTATCGCTTTCTTGTATTCCCCTCCTTCATCATTTGGATCACCGCTTCCTCTTACAGCGATGTAATTCATCTTTGGTATCGTAACGATCTGAGGCTTCTTGCCTGGCAGATAAAACTCCCTGTATTCTTTCTTAAAATCAAAAGCCACTCTTATCTCCTCTCAGTCGTCTTACTCTTTCATCAACATTTTTCATAAATTCCTCTTGTGACATGTTTGGATCCTTGGTTTTTAGGATAAGATCACATGGAAGCTTCTCACACTCGCCGCATGAATGAAAGCCGTTTTTTATCCTGCAGCATAAATATATGGGACAGGCCTTTCCTTTTGCTGCATGAAAGACTTTTCCGCAAAGCTCATTGCATCCTTTACAGATCTTTTTGTAGCAGTAGCATTCACCGCAGTCTGACCCGCAGCAGCTTATAAGAAGATCTTCACTGACAGTTGATAGTATCTCTTCCTGCTTCTTTTTACTTAATGAATGAAGTACCAGATGATACGCGCTATCGAGCATGTTCTCCAAAACATCATCTGTGACATTTCCGTCTGCCTTTACCGAGTTCCAGTGGATCTTGTTCATGTAGTAGCCGGGGATTATATCATCAAACTGCTTTCTTAACGCCTCTCCCTGCAGAGGTTCAAGCTTTATCGTTATATAGACGGGATTGTCTGAATCATCCCTGCATACAGCAGCAAAGAGCTTTCCACCGATATGATATCGTATCCAGTTCCATTCCTTCTGATGATCTTTTGTAACACCCGGTTTTGACATAAGGTATTCATCTATCCATGTATATTTCATTTTTGATCCTTTCCGTACATGTCTGTCATCTTATTCAGCAGACTGCTTATCTTTTTCCTGATCTCAACCGGTTCGATGAGTTCTGCCCTGTCTCCGAAAGTCAATATCCATCCGATCAGGTTATCCTCATCCGAATGCTCGATTTCAAGCAAGAGCCTTTTATCTTCGCATTCCCTGTAGCACTCCGGCCCGTATTCCTCGATAAGGCGCCATTTTACATCAGGGCTGAACAGAGCCTTTACCCTGATCCCTTTTTCAGACGCTCCCGAAGACTTAAAATCCGGTACCGATATCTTTCTGCACTCGAATCCCTTTTTGGTCTCTGCAAGCTTATCCATGCGGTTTAGCTTGAACATCCTGAAATCTTTTCTTTTAAGGCACCATCCCCATACGTACCAGCTCGTCCACTTAAAAACGATATAGTATGGCTCAATCGTCCTTATGCTGTCTCCTGAAGGGGCATAGTAGTTAAATGTGATAAGATGTCGGTTTTCGATCGCATCCTGTATGGTCTCGATCTTTGGCGCCAGTGTATCCCTGTACCAGGATGCAAGGTCGATCAGTATTGAGTCCCTGCCGTTGATCAGCTCGCTCGATCCAGCCTGTATCTTCTCCATAAGCTGACTGTAGTATCTGCTGCCTCCCACGCTGTCAAGGCTTCTTAAGCCGGCAAGTATCATCCGCATATCTTTAGATGTAAGAAGTGTCCTGTCCATGCGGTACCCGTTCATGATACTGACGCCTCCCCCTATCCCCTGTGATGAAGTCACGGGGATGCCTGCCTTTGATAGATTCTCAATATCACGGATAATGGTCCTTCTTGATACTTCAAATCTGTCAGCCAGCTCCTGCTGGGTGATCTTTTCTTCCTGAAGAAGTATTGATAATATACCGATCAGTCTGTCTATCTTCATATCTTTCACACTCTGAATATATCTTATCATGTTAAATGTGACATCTGTATGTCACATTTATTATAACAATTTACAATTATAAAAAACAGGGGCTTCTTAAGTGTATTTTAAAGGTGCAAACAGCAAAAAAGGATCCCCACTGGGATCCCTATTATCAGAGTTTTATCATCTTCCATGCTTCTGTCAGTCTGTCAACAGAAAAGGCCGCATTTGCAGGTGAGGTGGAAGGAAGGCATATAGCCTTTATATGTGTATCCTTCTCACTGTATTTAATATAATACTTTTCAGCTGTCTTTCCGTTTACGAATATTTTTCTTATACCGCTATGTTCAAGTATGATGCTAAGATCATTGGCCACAACATTTTTAATGCTCGAATCAGACGAGCCTGTTATGTCGCATGAGTGTATGACATCCCAGAGCGCTATATGATTTCTAAGAAGAAATGCTTTCTTCTGCGGTATAGTTTTGGGGACTTCTTCTTCAAAGACAGCAGAAACAACCTTCCAGAATCTGTTCTGCTTATGCCCATAGAAAAAGCCTTCCTCCCGTGATCTCACGGAAGGAAAGCTGCCAAGTATCAATATTTTTGAATTCTTGTCAAATACTGGTTCAATCGGATGAACTATCATAATTCTAGTCGATCAGCCTCTTTATCTGTGTCTTAGCTGCTTCAAGCTGGTTGTCTGTCTTGTCCTTCTTGTATGCATCGGCATCAAACTCAACCTCAATGTCAGGTTCAATACCTGTCTGATGGATGTAATGACCCTTGGGCGTGTAATATCTGCTTATAGTCATCTTTACGGCAGTACCGTCCTTTAATGATATGATCTGCTGAACGATGCCCTTGCCGTAGGTCGTCGTACCCATGACTGTTCCGAGTCTGTAGTCCTTTATCGCACCGGTAAGTATCTCGGAAGCACTTGCAGTATAGCCGTTTACCAAAACAACGAGCGGCTTGTCAAACTTGCGCTGACCGTCGCATGTATACTCATCCCTGTTTCCGTATTTATCCTCGGTATATACGATAAGGCCCTTGGGAAGCAACTGCTGCGATATATCTATGCAGGTATCCAGATTTCCTCCGCCGTTTGATCTTAAGTCGAGGATCAGACCTTTCATGTTCTGACCCTTTAAGACAGCCATGGCTTCCGTGAACTGATCCGTAGTAACATCATCAAACTCTGTTATCTGTATATAGCCTATGTTGCCATCGAGCATCTCGTATTCAACGGTGGGAGATTCAACTTTTCTTCTCTCAACAGTGATCTCGACTACCTCTCCGTCGCGGATGAGAGAAAGATCAACTGTCGTATGCTCCTCGCCCCTGATCATTGAAACGACTTCGGAAACAGACATTCCTGTCGTATCGGTCCCGTCTACCTTGTAGATGATATCACCTTCCTGAAGACCTGCCTCCTCTGCTGGCGTTCCGGAGATGATGCCTGATATCACTGAAAGATTCAGATCAGTATCAAGAGATACATAGGCGCCTATGCCATAGTATATCCCTTCGTTGCTCTCTATAACTTCCTTAAGATCCTCTGCTGAATAATACTCGGAATAAGGATCATTTAAAGAAGCCAGCATGCCTCTGTATATACCGTCTCTGAGCTCTTCCTCATCTACATCCATGTAGTAGTTCTTCTTTATGAGGCGCTCGATCATAGTCATCTTGGCTGTTGTCGCCGAGGTGACTACGGATGAAGATCCTGATTTCTTTCCTGTTGAAAGCTGTGCTTCTTCGCTGTAGCTAACCTGCTTCCTGAATCCAAGATATGCAACTACAGATACGATGCAGGCTGCAAGCAATACACCTACGACACCCACAAGAAATCCGAGCCAGAATTTCTTTCTTTCTCTTTTCTTTTGAGCTTTATCCATTGTCTGAGGCACTGTTATATCTGCCTCGTTGTTTTCTTTGATCTCTTCGCTCATTTTTTACTCCGTTCAATAATCTATCATTTGCCCAGATACTTCCACGGGCTTACATAATCGCCGCTCTGTCTTACGCTGAAGTGCAGATGGTTGCCTGTCGATCTTCCCGTAGAACCTACCGCTGCTATCTTCTCGCCTCTGATAACCTTGTCACCTGTAGATACATATACGGCTGAAGCATGCATATAGATCGTATAAAGATCATCACCGTGGTTGACCATGACATAATTACCCATGGTCGAAGAATACGACGCTGCAACGACCTCTCCATCATATGCGCACACTATCGGAGAACCTGCTGGTGCAGCCAGATCGACACCGTTATGGAACTGCTGTACTCCGAGTATCGGATGTGTTCTCCATCCGTAGTCATCGGATACTCTCGTATACTTGGGCGCAGGCCATGCAAACATGCCGCCGTCATAGGTGATGACGTTGCCGCTCTCTTCAAGAAGCTTCTTTTTCTGCTCCTTAACGGCCGCTTCAAGAGCTGAGATCACAGCATTCTGTTCGGCCAGATCCGCTTCATACTCTTTTATAGCCTGTTCCTTGTTTGATATGTCGTATTCCTTGGCATCTATCTCATGCTTCTTATTGTCTATCAGCTTCTCAAGATTTGCCTCTTCCTCTTCTACCTGAGCCTTGGCTTCATCCAGTGTCTGCTTTTCTGACTCAAGCGACAGCTTGCAGGCTTCGACATATTCACAGTTTGCTATATATTCCTCCAGCTTTTTCTTGTCATAAGATGAAAGCTGCTCGATATAGTCAGCTTTGTTGACCATATCTCCGAAATTCTTTGACTTAAACAAAAGTTCAAGATAGTACGAGTCTCCTTTCTCATACATGAACTTGATACGCGCCTTCATGGCATTGTACTGATCAAGCTGAATACGCTCAGCCTCTTCAAGATCTGCCTCGGCTTTTGATATCTCCTCTTCCTTGTCCGTTATCAGATCCGTCAGTTCACTTATCTTGTCCTGTATCTGTTCCATGTCACCGTCAAGCTTTGTGACATAGTTGGAAAGATCGCTCTTTTCCTTTTCAAGGTCATCCACCATTTTCTGGATGTCCGTTATATTGCTTTTGATCTTTTTTCTGTCGTCTTCAGCCTTCTTTATCTGATCCTGCTTCTCCTTGATACTGTCCTCAAGCTCCTGTATCTTGTTAGCTCTGTTGGTATCCTCGTAGTCGTGTTCAGAATCCTCTTGTTCTACCTTCTCCTTCTCGGCATCGTCGCTTTCGCTAGCATAGCTGCTGACAGCCGGGAAAACAGCCGAAACAGACAATGCCACCATCATCAAAATGGCGGCCAGTCGTTTTTTTACCATGTACAGTTATACCTTCAAATGCTTCCTTACTGTTACTATGCTTCCCAATAAGCCTATACCGGCACCAATACCGAGTGAGATCGGAATAAGGGTCTTGTTGATCGTCTGGATGGGAAGGAATCTTAATATGCTGTTAAGCACATTGAATCTTTCTGTCACCAGTGCGAGCAATTTGTCGTAGCCGATATTTATTATTCCGAGCGGTATTGCCGCTCCGATAAGACCAATGATGAGACATTCCACAACAAACGGAGCTCTTACAAAGAAATCTGTCGCTCCGACATATTTCATGATTCCTATCTCTTCTTTTCTGATCGAGATGCCTATCATAACCGTATTGCTTATAAGGAAGATCGAAACTGCGAGCAATATGCCTATGATACCGATCGATACATAGCTGATCATGTTGTTGGCACCGCTTAATGCATCTGCGGTGACCTGAGAATAATTGACCTCTCTTACACCGACAACGGTCTTTAGATATGAGACCAGATTATCCTGCTGCGAAATATCCTTCAGATATATCTGATAGTTTGCACTTCCGGCAAGAGGATTCTCAGTGAATCCTTCTGCATACTCGCCAAGATACTCGACCTTGAACTCCTCCCAGGCCTGGTCTGCAGATACGAATACTATCTTGCTGACCTCGGGACGGGCGCTAATAAGATCTCCTATCTCTTTCATGCGTGCATCATCGGCACACACTTCCTCATCAAAGAATACCGTAACAGCGACTCCCTCTTCGGCAGTCTTAACGATATTCTGGAAATTTGCGATCATGGCATAAAAAACACCAAACAAAAGCAGACACGAAGAAATGGTTGCAATGGAAGCCAGCGAGAATACTGCATTGCGGAATATATTCTTTATACCCTGCTTGATCGTATAGAAAAATGAACTAATCCTCATCTATATATCCACCCTTCTCCTCGTCGTTTAATATCACGCCCTTCTTCATGGTTATGACACGCTTCTGCATCTCATTTACGATCTCTCTGTTATGAGTGACCACTATGACTGTCGTTCCTCGCTTGTTGATCTGCTCAAGAAGCTTCATGATCTCCCATGAATTCTTGGGATCGAGGTTACCGGTAGGCTCATCGCAAAGAAGTATCGGCGGCTTGTTTATAAGTGCTCTTGCCATAGCGACTCTCTGCTGTTCTCCGCCTGAAAGCTGCATCGGCTTAGCCTTGTATTTGCTCGCCAGTCCCACTATCGAGAGTATTGCGGGAACATTTCTCTTTATAAGCCTGTTCGGCGTCTGTACTATCCTCTGGGCGAATGCTACGTTCTCATAGACATTCCAGTTCTTTATGAGTCTGAAATCCTGGAAAACAACTCCAAGGTTTCTTCTGTATTTGGGCACCTGTCTTCTGCGAAGCTTTGACAGGTTCACACCGTTTACATATATCTCACCGTCTGTGGGAACAAGCTCTCTTAATAACAGCTTGATGAGCGTAGATTTTCCCGATCCGCTGTCGCCGACGATGAATACGAATTCACCCTTTTTTACCTTAAGGCTGACTCCGTTGAGCGCAGGCGAACCGCTCTGATAAGTCTTTGTGACATTATCAAATACGATCAGCTCGTCTTCCGGTATAACTTTTACCTTTTTCTTCTTTCCTAAAGCCACTCTGATTCTCCTTTAATCCATGTCCTAGTATTCCAAAGACTCCATATAATTCATATATTTAACGACCATGAGAGCGATCTTGAATGTTATGGCATCCTCAAAAACCCTCAAATCAAGACCTGTAGTCTTCTGAAGCTTGTCCAGTCTGTATACAAGCGTATTTCTGTGAATGAACAGCTGACGGGATGTCTCTGAAACATTGAGACTGTTCTCGAAAAACTTGGTGATCGTCGTAAGCGTCTCCTCATCGAAATCATCAGGGCTCTTGCCGTCGAAGATCTCCTTGATAAAGAGTTTGCAAAGAGGTATCGGAAGCTGATATATGAGTCTTCCTATTCCAAGCTCGCTGTAGGCCATGACATCTCTGTCGTCAAAGAATATCTTTCCTACATCAAGCGCCATCTTTGCTTCCTTGTAAGATCGGCTGACTTCCTTGATCTCGCGAACGATAGTTCCGTAGGCTACTCTGATATCCTTAACGCTCTCTTTTGAAAGCTGATTCTTGTATGTAGCGCAGACCTTGTCTATATCCTCATTGGTCGCATTGTCATCCAGTTCCTTTACAACAATGACACTGTTTTCATCGACAGCCGTTATAAAGTCCTTGTTGTTTGATCCGAAATGCGTTCTCATCAGTTCGAGTACATTGTTTTCCTTGCCTGTGTTTGCCTCGATGATGATCGCAACCCTGCTCTTGTCCGACTGAATATGAAGTTTCTTTGCACGGCTGAATATATCCACAAGAAGAAGGTTGTCAAGCAGAAGGTTCTTGATAAAGTTGTCCTTGTCGAATCTTTCCTTGTATGCAACCAAAAGATTCTGTATCTGGAAGGCAACCATCTTTCCCAGAGTATACACATCTTCCGTTGTACCCTGCGCCACAAGGATGTATTCAAGCTGCTGTTCATCATATATCTTAAAGAACTGGCAGCCGGCTATCTCCTGTGAATCCGCGCTCGACCTGACAAATTCAACGGCCTGCGCGCTGTACTTTTCCATCTCCTGATTGGTAAATGCGTATGCTTTTCCTTCCACGTCCAGAACACACAGCTCGATCCTGGCAATATTCTTCAGACCTTCAATGGTACTTTGTAATACCTGATTGGATATCATACTTCCTCCGCTTTCTGATCTTAAAAAATAGTTATTTTCTACAAAAGTCAATACCTGATAATAGATATTTTCACAATACCTTTTCCTATAATAAAGCATTTATACAAAAAAATCCATAGGAAATAATGGTTTTTTATGGTAATATTTCACAAAAACTTCCTATTTTGAGTTTGCCTCTCGCTTTTTGATCATCCTGATACGATAATAACATTAAGGAGGTGTTGATATGACTATAAGCAATATAGGCACAGCGGCTATGGCCGTTACAGGCAGCGACTCCTTATCTAAAGTTGATATTGCCATGCTAAGTAAGGCTTTGGATACAAACGAAGCGGCAGGCAACGGACTACTAAAAATGATCGATGCTGCAGCAATGGAGCGTTCGGTCAACCCATCAGTTGGTTCCAACTTTGATATGGTAGTCTAACTTTACACTCGGGTCATGTGGCCCATCACATAAAAAGGGGTGTCGTATGACACCCTTTTTTATTTCACATCATTCTGTTTACCACTTCACTTAAGATCATGTAAGCAAATAACAGCACTAGCGATATCACAAGCGGAGCAGTCACTATCTTAACCTTTTTGCTGCCTGTCCCGTAATTGAATCCTTCAAACAGCTCTTTTAATCTTTCATGTCTGCCTTCGATCTTGGCAGCCACATAGATAAGACATATCCCAATGACTATCGCAAACACCGCGATGATCGCATACACCGGGATATCGGCCATGATCTCATCCTTATTTATCGTCATTTCATCATATATGCCCGGATAGAAATGGTCGGCAATAAACATCAGTATCACGCTCTCTGCGTTGAACAGGCTGTGACAGATGAAGGAAGACCATAAAGATCCGGTCGCCTCATATATGAACGCAAACGCGATCCCTATGACAAATGCATATGCCGCCTGGTTGAAATTCATATGCATGAACGCAAACATCAGTGCAGACATAAACACCGCAGACAGCCTCGCCCCGTCATATCTGTATCCGTTGTATACAAATCCCCTGAAACAGAATTCCTCAACAAAAGGAGCTACTATCGCGATGGCTATGAGTGCCATGTACCAGTCGTTGTCAAGCATTGTGCCGCTTGCCTCTAACACAGTGTTATCCACCCAAAGCATTGATATCGCATTGGCCAACGTCCCTATCGGCATTACGACTATCGCATAGAGAATGACTATCGCAAAAGTCGAGGGCTTCATAAGCTTTAGTCCGACTCTGTCCTTTATACTGTATTCCTTTCGTCCGAGAAAGATAAAGATGATCGGAGGGATCAGGATCGTAGATTCAGCCAAGAGAGTACTGACCATGGAATCGTCAAGATCCACATATCTGTCCCAGATACCGATCGTCATGATAAGCACGATCTCCAATATTAAAAATGTAAGATACCCCAGATTTACTCTTTTATGTTCCATTCTTATTTCTTGATGATGCAGTCTTTACCTATCTCTATCTTGGAAGCCTTGAGCAGATTGCCCACGGCACGCTTAAACTCGTTTTTACTCATGTTCATGGTCTTATTTATCAGTTCGGGCGATGCCTTGTCTGTAAAAGGTATCTTTCCGTCATGCTCGTCCATATATCTTATAAGTCTGTCGGCATCTATGCTCATCTGAAGATATGCCTTTTCTCTTACGCTTAGATCGATCTTTCCGTCACTCTTGATCGCAGTGACTCTTGCTCTTATCTCTTCACCCACATGCAAGTCATTCGGCATTTCCCTTTTGGGTATGAGAGCACTGTATCTGTTTTCTACCGCTACAAAAGCTCCGAAGTTTTCACTGATCTCATAGACTGTTCCCGTAACGGTATCATCCTTCTTAAAGTGCTTTCCTCTTTCCAGATACGGGTATACCTTCATTGTCGCACACAGTCTGTTACTCTTGTCTATATACAGACTGACAAGCACCTTATCAGACTTTTTTAACGCTTTGGTCTGTTCCTTAAACGGCAGCAGCAGATCCTTTTCAAGCCCCCAGTCAAGAAATGCTCCTATCTTTGATACTTCCTTTACCTCAAGGAGCGCAACCTTGCCTTTTGTGATCTTAGGATTTATCGTGGTAGCAATGATCCTGTCATTTGAATCTCTGTACAAGAAGACTTCTATATCGTCTCCGATACCTGCACCTTCAGGCACCTGCTTTATCGGAAGAAGGACCTTTTCTTCACCTTCGTTACTGACAAGATATACTCCGAATTCCTTTTTTTCATTTATCTTAAGTGTTTGTCTCTCACCCAGTTTTAACATTTATCAACCTCGATCCCTAATCTGAAAGATCCGCAAACTCCGCAACGGAAAACGCACTCTTATTCTCATCGTAAAGAGCAACGATCGACTTATTATCGATCTTATATACGACAGGATATATCGTATCTCCTAGATGCGCCTGTTTTCTGTAGTCTATCCTGAGAGAGCTGATATTTTCTTCTTCTCCCAAAGCCGACATGGCAAGCTTGACATACTGACCGTTATTCACATGATGATTGCTGTCTAAATGATGCAGCTGTATGTGAATGGGATCCTTTTCAAGCGTCAAAACATCATCCGTCTCAGGGATAAGAACCTTTCTGGGATTGTATGTCATATCAAGCTTCTCTTCAAGCTCATATGCCTGCGAGATGAACTGAGGCGCCTTTGACGGTCTTGATGACAGCGTATCGACCAATGTCCACATCGAATTGGCCTTAACTATATACTCGTTTTTATCATCCTTCATATAGAAGTTTCTGAATCCGAAGCATCCCTTGAACGCATACGGATAAGTTCCTACGGTAACGTAGTCGCAAAGCTTCGGCAGCCTGTATATATTTAGTTCCCAGTAATTGATGACCCAGACTACATTGTGCTGCGTGAGCACATCGAATCCCACTCCCAGATCCTCTGACTGAAATGTTGAGCAGTCCTGAAATGCATCGATCAGTGATGTCAGTGTAAATGTCTTGTTTATGTCGCAATCGGAAAACCCGATGCGTATCTTATACTCGTACATAATCTCTCCTGAAACTTTTCTGTATTATAACACAGGTCATGCTATTGCAAAAGCACACCCGACAATGAGAGTCATAGTTATTATAGATAAAAGCGTCGATACAGCGACAGTCTCCGCAGACAGCTCGCTGTTGCCTCCAAATTTGATGGTGAACATGGTAGAGCTGGCAGCGACCGGTGCTGATGCCGATACGGCACATGCAACAAGCAGATTTCCCCTTACCCCTGCTAAATACATGATCGCCAAAATGATCGCTGGGCAAACAAGAAGCCTCAAAAGCATCATGATATACTCATCCCTGTCACGCATAGCCTTCCCTAGATCGAGTCTTGAAACATTATATCCGATAACGAGCATCGGGACCGGAGTATTAAGCGCAGCAAGATACTCTACGGGGATGCCTATTATATTTGGAAGTCTGAATGATGTGAAAAAGAATATGAGTCCGATTACAACAGGGATGACTCCGGGGTTAAGCAGAATCTTCTTAACAGATAAGGCTCCGCCCTTTGTATCCATCAAAACAAGGCCGTATGACCACAAAAAGAGATTGAATACAGCAACATATGATGCTCCGTAAAAAACCCCTTCGCTCCCAAGGAGCGCATCAAGAAGCGGAAGCGACATAAATCCGCAGTTTGAAAAGATGACACCGAATCTGAACAGTCTCTTCTTGTCATCATCCTCATTATGTATAAAGAGCTTTCCTAAAATGATGCATATCACATGTGAAAGAATCGCTGCTCCAAATGCTATCAGAAATCCCTTTAAGAGGCTTGGCTCGAAATCCCTCTGAAATGCATGGATTATTACACAGGGTGTCACTATGTAGAGCATTATCTCCGTGATCGTTGATACGCCCTCTTTTTTTATGATCCCTGCTTTTGTCCCGACAAAGCCGATCCCTATAAGAATAAACAGTATAAATACCTGTGTTCCCACAACGGTAAAACTCTGAAGCATATAAAACTCCTCTTAAGACTTTTAAAAGCGGCTTATAAAAGCCGCTGTCAATAAGCTGTCTATTTAAGTCCTTCTAACATCTTGATCATGTCAGCAAAGGATCCTCTTTCTCCTTCCCAGGGATGATCCTTGCATTCTATCATTGTATCTTCTACAAGATATGCATCGATCTCTGCCATCTTTGCACACAGCATATCTTCCTTTTCATCGTTGCCTATCATGAGACATTCTTCTTTCGCAAGTCCCATCTTTTTAAGCACCGCTTCAAAGTATTTCGGATTCGGCTTGCAGTAGGATTCTTCCTCATAACAGGTTACAAGATCAAAGTCTTCCTTCTTAAGATCTATCCATCCAAGCCTTGTTATCTGGCCTGCCATCGGAAATATCGGGTTGGTTGCAAGGATAACAAAATCTGCTTTTTTATGAGCTATCTCAACCGCCTTAACTGCAAGCGGATTATCCTTTGTGAAGCGCTTGCTGTCTTTAAATTCATTGGAATAAAAGTCAAGACACCTTTTATCAATTTCATCGATATCACAGTCTATAACACTGCCAAACGTATCCCAGAATGCATCACGGTTTTTCTTTGTACCGTCATTTTTCATCATGGAATATGTTCCCTTCCATATGGCATCGACAAAAGACTGTACAGGTATGTCAGTCATATTTACTTTCTTGTAAAGTTCTTTAAAATATCCGCTCGTGAACTCTTCCATATCCATTGGAAGAAGTGTTCCGTCCAGATCGAACATTATTGCTCTGTAATGGTTTTTTAACATAGATCAGACCTTTCTGAGAAGTAATTCTACCACAAAACCATTATCATTGTAATACTCCATTCCACCGCCCTGCTTTTCCATATATGTCTTAGCCAGATACATGCCAAGGCCAAAGCCTGTCTGTGTTGCGCTATTTCCTCCCCTGTAGTATTTCTCGGCTATGAGAGGAAGATCATCCTTGTCGACTCCGGGACCGCTGTCACGTATGATGATCTTTATAAAGCATGAAAGCGAACCGTCAACCATCAGTATATCCTCAGTCTGCGAGAAACTGACTCTTATATCCGTACCGGCATACTTGTTGGAATTACCCACTATGTTGTCTATGACCTGCTCCATACGCCTTCTGTCCATATATACAAGACACGGGTGGATATGGTTTTCGAGTATGATGTTTCCGTAATCCGAAAGATTCTTCAAAAAATCCTCTATCAATGTCGAATTCTCTTCATGCGGTTCAACATCGATCTTTTCAAGTTCCTCCAGATTTGCATGCATGACATCACTCATAAGAAGACTTATAGTATCGGCCTTGCCCGATACTGATCTGACCTTATCTATAATATCACTGTACTCATTTAAAGCCTCAGTATCATCCTTACCTGAGATCTCCTCAAGCTTTCTTGAAAGCTTTAGCTCTATCACTTCACATGTAGCCTTTATCACGGCAAGCGGCGTCTTGATATCATGACTTAAGCCCTGAATGAGTTCCTTTCTTGCGATCTCAGCCTGTCTTTCCCTGTTGATCGATGATCTGATCTGCTCTCTCATTATATCAAAGCCTTCGACAAAGCTTCCAAACATAGTGTTCTTCCTGATCGGCAGAGACTTATCCAGTTCCCCTTTTGCTATATCTGTCGCAAATCCTTTGAGTTCATCGATAGGTCTTAAGAATACGACATACATATACAATAACAACAAATAGCCGCATGCTAGCACTGCTGTCCACAGCACCATCGCGGCTCTGAAAAATACTTCACTCGTTCTGTTAAAATTTCCCTTGATATCGTTCCATCCGACCTTGCCGATATACTCGCCGTTTACCTTTACATCGAGTATTATGGCACCATCCGCATACAGCGAAGCCAGTTTCGGATCATTGATATCCTTTGACATCGTAAGAACGCAGTCGTATTTGTCTTCTATATCTGTTTCTGAAAGGCCTGCTTCAATGTCAGCCTGTACCTGGTATAACAGATCGTTGTAATAAACTATATCTCTTTTTTCGTATGTCGTCTTCTTGCCGATACTGAAAAACATGAGCAGTCCGACGATCATGAAGATCGTAAAAGAGAAAAACAGCTGTCTTAATCTTTTCATGTTAATTCCAGTATATACCCGGTTCCCCAGATTGTCTTGATATATCTGGGCTTGTTGGGATCTTCTTCTATCTTCTCCCTGAGCTTCCTTATGTGGACATTAAGCGTGCTGTCGCTGAAAAACGTATCTCCCCATACCTCGTCAAAGAGCACCTCTTTCTTCACTATAGTATCATGATGTGCATACAGGCAGTTTAAGAGAGCATATTCCTTTGCCTTTAAAGATATCCTGTTTCCCTTTATCACTACAGACATGGTCGATACATCCATCACAAAATCCGACTGATCATTTTTTGATCCGGTTTCTTTTGATCTAGAAAACATCTCCATATCCTCAGCCTTTTTTACCTGCACTGCTCTCTTTAAATTGACTTTTACCTTGGCGAGCAATACCGAAAGACTGTAAGGCTTTTTTATGTAGTCGTCTCCGCCTATCGAAAGAGCGATAAGAACATCATCATCACTCTGTCTTGCACTTATAAAGAGGATAGGCAGCTGCATATCCTCTCTAAGCTTCTTGCAGACATCAAACCCGGATCCGTCGCCCAGATTTATATCGAGCAACACCAGATCGGCAGTGTTCTCTTCAAAGAATCTAAAACACGCCTCACCGCTTTCCACATACTGAGTAGAAACATCAAACATGCAGAAATACTCTGTTGTCATCTTCGCTAATTCAGTTTCATCATCGACTATCAAACAGTTATAATGCATAGTTCAATCTCCACAACAAGGATTATACCATAAATACCTGTCTTTTCAGTAGTCAATTCTCTTACTCTTCCGTTATCATCTTGACCGGCTCAAGAGTCTTGATGCGACGTCCCATAAGTCCTGAAGTTAAAAGTGCAACCCCGATTATTATAATGGCCGTCAGTATATAGGATACGGTCTTGACCGTGAATTTAACCTTTTTAAATCCGAATATGGCCATTGACGATACCATAAGACTTGTTCCGGCATACGGAGATATGATGAGTCCTATGATAACGCCGATAAGGATCGCCGGCATATTTGACATCATCACCTGTCCGATAAGCTGTCTTGATGTAAATCCCAGCGCCTTGCTCACGCCCATGTTTCGCCATTGCTTGTTGATATTGGTTCGAACGATGAGTGATTCTACAAATGCTACGATAAGAATAGTCAGTCCCGCTATCAGAAAAGCGAAAGCCTTCATACCGATAGTGATCATGCCGACCGTCTGATGTGCAGCCTCATTTACATCTACCGCTTCGACATCGGGATAAATATCTTTTAATTCCCTTTCAAAATCCGCATATGTCACTCCCGGCTTAAGATTTACGCAAACATCCATACTGTCCGGGATCTTTGAAAGCCTGCTCATGCCTTCAAGAGTCATATATCCCATAAGTCCCAGATTGTTAAAAGTCTGATTTATACCGCAGACAATAAACGATTCCTCGACACTGTCCGTCTTGACTGTGACCGTATCGCCCACATTGACATTAAGCTTATTGGCTGCATTGGCTGCGAACATGACCTCATTTGGATTTTTCGGCCATCTTCCCTCTATCACATATCCGCCTTTTATGGTAGATGTATCGGAGATTCCTCTCGTTGTAACGGACTGGTCGAACTTCTTGTTGGTAAACTTATAGCTCATCCACAATTCCGTGCGGACATTCTTGACACTGCTCATCCCTCTTATCGTCTCAGCCATAGCTTCACTTCCGCCCAATTCGGCATCACTCATATCAATACCTGACAGTTCGATACATCCCTCATCCGTTCCGTATGTATCCGCCATGCCAAAGCCTATGACGGTCGCTATCGCAAGGATCATCATAATGAATATGACTCCTATCTGGCTTCTGAATCTCCCGAACGTCTCCTTTAAAGAAAGAGTCACGGCTATCGGGAAGGATGTCTTGTCAAAAGCAAAGAGGTTCTTTTTATAGTTGTGCGTATTTACTCCGCCTCTGAGTGCATCTAGAACGCTTACTTTGCTGTACTGTCTTCCGAGCGTAAGTGTAAGCAGACCGATGACAATACTCATACCTATTATCACAAAAAATGCGGCTGATATGTTTATCGGCTGATTCCATGGAAGTCCCAGTGTCACGAGCATGATAATGCTCACCTTTCCTATCGTTGCTGCTCCTATGAGCACGCCGATTACTGCTCCTGTTCCCGCTATCATCATAAGCTGACATAAGAGTATGATGACAAGTTCACGTACAGTGTATCCCGATGCCTCCATGATCGCTGTATTCTTCATGTTTGTCATGATGAAGTTCTTGACGCTGAAATCGATTATGACAACAGCAACTATAAACATTATGATCGCAAAAAGAAAAACAAGAGCAACAAACATGAGCGGAAGTATCATCGAACCGGTCTTCATCATTCCCGAGTCAAAGAAATTGATGCTCAGTTCGCCTTCCGGATTATCCTTCATATAACTGTCATACCAGTTGAGCAATTCGTTGCCCAGATTATCACTTAACTTCTCGGCATTTATATTCTTCTTTTTTGCAGTATCGGTAAGCTGAGTCTTGATGAATCTCCACTCGCTTGCACCTGTCGGATTCTCAAAAATGATATCTTCAAAAACATCTCCTGAAACATATGCTTTATACATTCCGATATTCATCGGTCCCGAAAAAAGATTATCCTCATTAAAGTCCACGACCTTAAGATCATAGACATTCTCTTCTATCTTTATCTGGATAATATCGCCCTTGCTGAACGAAGTCATTAACGAAGCCGGAAGGACTATCTCGTTGCCGCCGTATCCTGATGCATCAATGCTCATGCTCTGTATCTTGTTCTCATCCTCGTAGCAGCACATGATAAAAGCATACTCAACCCAGGTCTTGTCGCCCTTGTGTCTGTACTTGGAACTGCACCTTACAGTTCTTTCTGTCTCGCAGTTTTTTAGATAGACATTACCCTTTATGATCTCTTCGACCTTGGCTACTGCAGCGTCATTCTTGTTTAGCATGAAGAAGATATCAGCTCCGTTTATCTTCTCCTTGCAGGTATCGACCACTTTACCTGCTCCTGTCATGAATGACAGACTTATGAATATGAAAAGCGAAGCTATAGCCGCCAATATGAAGAAGGTGATCATGTCACTCTTCTGCTTTTTGATGTTATTCTTCGCAATAAAGAAATATCTGTACACGACTGTATCCTTTCTACCATCCCATATCCTGCAAAAATGCCTTAAGACGAGAGTGACGCTCTTTTGCCTCGGCAAGATTGGGATTGCTCTCATCCTTATAATCTCCCACATAAGCTCCAAGATCTATCTCATCAGATATGACACCGTCAGCAAGATAGATTATCCTGTTGCCGCGTTCTGCTGCCTTGATGGTATGAGTGACCATTACAATGCTCTGTCCTTCATTATTTAAGTCTGACATGATATTTAACACGTTTTCCGTATTCTGAGAGTTTAAAGCACCGGTAGGCTCATCCGCAAACAGTACCTCAGGACTGTTGATCACACCTCTGACCACAGCGATCCTTTGCTGCTGTCCGCCGGATAACTGAGTAGGGAATTTCCTGTAATCCTGTTCTTCTATCTCAACATTATGAAGAAGTCTCTTTGCTTTCTCCGCAAGCGATTTTCTGTCTGTTGACTTTAAAAGGCCGCATACCATGACATTATCGAGTGCACTCATGCTGTCATTTAGGTAGTTTTGCTGAAAGACAAATCCAACATGATCTCGCCGAAACATCGCCAGCTTGTCATTGTTAAATGTAGATATCTCGGTCTCCTCGATTTCCTTATTGTCACCGTTTAACTTATCTGTATAGTAAGTAATAGTTCCCATACTGGGTCTGTCCATTCCTGAAAGAGCATACAGAAGCGTACTCTTGCCGGAACCTGAGTTTCCCATTATAACGGTGAAGTCACCTTTATATATAGACAGATTTAAGTTTTTCAGTACATGCTGCTGGACAGACCCGTTAGAAAAGGTCTTGGATAGATCCTTTGCAGTTAATATCTTCCTCTTATCTGATTCCATTCTCATTGTCCCCGATCCATTAATCAATCTTTATGCTCATTCCGTCAGTGATCTCGGCTGTATCATTCCATACAACAACATCGCCGGGATTTATTCCAGATACGATCTGAACCATATCATCGTTTCTGACACCTGTTTCTACTGCGGTCTTTACAGCTTTTCCGTCTGACGCAACAAATACGAAGGTCCCTTCTTCATCTTCCCAGAGTGCAAGAGTAGGGACTCTCAAAACCTCTGCTAGATCTGCAGTGTTTACCTTGGCCTTTGCTTCTATTCCAAGGATGATATCGCTGTCAGGCTCATCAAGCTTAACCTCGACACCTATTCCGGTATTCTGACCGGAATCCTTGGTCATCCTCTCTATTCTTGAGATCTTGCCTGTGTAGTCCTTGTTCTTTATTGCAACTGTAGCACTCTGACCTTCCTCGATATTTATAATATCATATTTGTTTACATTTAACCTGACCACAACATCATCTACAGACTTAAGTGTCACAAGCTTTGTTCCTCTTGCAACGTCACTGCCTTCAACAACACCGATCTCTGTAACAACACCGTCAAACTCAGCCTTTATACCTTCTGAAGCCGCCTGATAGTTTTCGATCCTGTCGTTAGATGCAAGCTCGTTTGCTGCCTTTATTGCCTCAAGTTCTTCCTTTGCACCGCTTGTCATTAGGCTCATCTGTGTTGAAGCCTTCTGACTTGTCATCTCAGCCTTGTACTCCTTGCATGCGGCAAGCTGTACATTGAGTCTGCTAAGTTCTTCCTGCATCTGTACTATATCGGAAGAGTACTGCTGCTGGTATGCGTTGCTCTGGATGAGTTTCTGAAGATTCTCATATTCTTCCGAATCAGGCTCATCCGCCCATTCGATAAGAGATATCTGAAGTTTTGCGCCTTCATCGGCAAGAGATGCTCTTCTTTCCAAAAGATCCTTCTCAGTCTGAGTTATGGCAGCCTGTGTATCTGCTATCTGCTGATCGAGCACTCCCAAGTTTCTCTTTGCTTCTCCGTACAGACCAGCTGTCCTGTTTCCTGTCTGGATCGAATTGTTATAGCTTCCAAGATCTGCCTGGGCGCCAAGTTCTGCTATAGCAGTAAGTCTTTCGATCTCAGCTGCATCATAGCTTACTATGATATCGCCCTTCTTTACGAAGTCACCTTCCTTGACATGAACTGTTCCTATGATGCCGTCAACCTTTGAGTAGTATGTCTTGCTTGTATTTGTCTCCACCGTTCCGTTCAACTCCAAAACACTGCTTAGCGCCCCCGTATCTGCCGTATAGGAGTTGACAGTCATTGCCGCATTGGCACTTATCGATATTGCACCGACTGCGATAATTGCTACAAGTACTGCCGAGATTACCGTCATCTTCTTTTTGTTCTTTAAGAATTCAATCATTTTTAATTTCCCTCTTTCACAAAATAAATAACTTCCGTTTATCTGTTGCTGATACTAACTGATCCTTAATTAGCAAAGCGGTGGCATGAATTTGGCAAACATATACAGTCCGTCTGCTCCTGCACTTACCTCATGCTCGATCCCGGCCGGTATGATGGATATCACGCCCTGGCTGTATTCTAGTCTTGTGTTGTCATTTATGCAAAATCCGTCCCCCGCGATCACTTCATGTGTCTCAAGCTGAGTCTCATGAATGTGATTCCCTATACGCTTTCCAGGAGCAACCCTTACAAGATGATAGCTGAATTCACCATCCGTTTCACTGCCCGTAATAATATGCTTAAGCTCAACTCCCTCAAATACCGGATGCTTAGACCACTCGATCGTA